>NZ_JBJIAA010000001.1:324433-513683 GCF_045310695.1 Clostridium neuense | reverse complement strand
TCAACGGTGGAGCACTCGGCTGTTAACCGATAGGTTGAAGGTTCGAATCCTTTTCGCGGAGCCATTTTATTTTTTGAACTTTATATAGAAAATTTAGGCTGATATATTATGTATATCAGCTTTTGTTTTTATAACACATATTTTATGTATTAATTGCAAACACTAACTAAGACAATATAAAAAGGAGAGAAGCCTATGGCAGAATATCATTTAGATATAAATGGCGGTATTAAGTTAGGGGATTATAGCAGTATACACGATTATATGGAGTTCATTAGTAAAAATGATAAGTTTACTATTATGATAGAAAAAAGCGATAAGAGTAATATAGATATTATATGTAAGATGTTGACTGATAATAGGTTCAACATAAATAATTTAAATGTAGATTCCAATGGTAGATATCATATTGAAGCATACAGAGATAAATAATATATATATTACTCAAAAACTTAATATATAACTATAAAATCGTTTAAATAGAAATTAATTATGTGATATAATAAAATTGAATTTTAAATTATTTTTGGAGGAAACAATATGGACAAGAATTATGTTATAGGAATAGATTTAGGAGGTACCAAGATAAGTGGAGCTATTTCAGATTTAGAAGGTAATATTTTATCACAAAATACAACTCCTACATTAGCTGAAGATGGAGAAGAAGCGGTTTTAAATAGAATAATTAAAGTAATAGAAAAGGTTATGAGTGATGCTGGAAAAAATTCTGAAGAAATTAAAGCAATAGGAATTGGCTCACCTGGCCCATTAGATGCTAAAAAGGGAGTAATAATAACAACACCTAATTTACCTTTTAAAAACTTTGCACTTGTTGAACCAATAGAAAATAAATTTGGAATAAATACTTATTTAGATAATGATGCTAATGTGGCTGCCATAGGAGAATACTTATTTGGTGCAGGAAAAGGAACTAAAAATATGGTCTTTGTAACAGTAAGCACTGGTGTTGGTGGCGGAGCTATAATTAATGGCGATATATATAGAGGAAACACTAGTAACGCTTTAGAGATAGGTCATACAACTTTAGTTGAGGATGGTCCTAGATGTAATTGTGGAAACTATGGATGCACAGAAGCACTTGCATCTGGAACTGCTATAGCTAAAAGGGCAAAAGAAGCTATAGAAAGTGGAGCAAAAACATCATTAACAAATTATGAAAAAGTTACGTCTTATGAAGTATTTGTTGAAGCTAAAAAAGGGGACAAGGTTGCTTCAGATATAATTGACAAGTGTTTAAATTACCTTGGCATATGTGTAGCAAACATTATAAACACTTTTGACCCTGAAATGGTGATAATAGGTGGAGGAGTCAGTAAGGCAGGAGATATTGTTTTTGATAAAATAAAAGAAGTGGTAGATACAAGAGCATTTAAGGCAATGGCGGAAGCTTGCAAGATAGTTCCAGCAGGACTTGGTACTGATGCAGGTGTAATAGGTGCAGTTGCGTTAGCTTTGTTGGAAAGTAGAAACCAATAAGACCTTAAGATTTAATCTGATTTTATAATATAAAAATTTGCGAACTTTTACTTGAATATTAGGTTTAGTTCGCAATTTTTTTATTACATGAGTTTTATTTAATAATTTAAATATATATTCTAGAACTTGCATTTTTTTTTATAATATTATATAATAAGGTCAAAGAAAGTCAAGGTAAAAAGGAGAGCTTGATATGAGACTATCGGATATTATAGAAGCCTTTTTAAATGATATGTTAAATGAGGCTGACAAAAATGAGCTTGAAATACAGAGAAATGAATTAGCTAATCATTTTAGTTGTGCCCCATCTCAGATAAATTATGTTTTAACAACCAGATTTACTACAGATAGAGGATACTATATAGAAAGTAGGAGAGGTGGTGGAGGCTGCATTAGAATAAGAAAGATAGATTATCAAGATAATAGGAAACCTCTTGTTGATGCCATGATAGAGAAAATTGGAAACAGCATAACCTACAATTCTGCGCTTGGAATTATAAAAGTAATGTTGGATATGGATATTATAACTGAAAGAGAAAGCAATATAATAAAAAGTTCTATAAACGATAGGACATTAGGTGATATTGTTGAAAATAGAAACAAAGTTAGAGCTGAAATTTTAAGATCGGCAGTATTAATCTTATTATCATAAGCAAAACAAAAGCTTTAAAGTGCTGAAGCTGATTAAAATTTGTTTAATAACATATTATATTGTTAAAGTTAAATAAGTTAATAGTTGACAACTAAAGGAGGATTGTTGTTATTATACTTTTTTCTATATGCAGAAAAATTATTTACTATGAATATAAAATATGCAATGTCCTCTGTTTGCTGTGAACTGCTTTATTGAAAGGATGTGTTAATATGTTGTGTGAAATATGTCATAAAAATGAAGCTAATGTTCATATAAAAAAAATAGTTAATGGAGAAAAAAAGGAGCTTCATGTATGTGAAAAGTGTGCAAAGGAAGTTGAAGGTCTAAATATTAATGCAGATATGGAATTTATATCTCCTTTTTCATTCCAAAATATTTTGAGTGGAATTATGGACTATATAGGAACAACTTATCCCAATATGCAATCCTCTGAGCTTACTTGTAAAAATTGTGGAACAACTTACAGTGAATTTAAGCAGAGCGGACTTCTTGGATGCAGTGAGTGTTATAAAAACTTTAGTTCGATGATAGAACCTGTTATAAGCCGAGTTCAGGGAAATGTAGTTCATAATGGCAAGATACCTAAGGAATCTGGAAAACAAATAATTAAAAGGAATAAAATAAATGAACTTAAAGCAGAGCTAAAAAAGGCAGTTGAGTCAGAAGAATATGAAAAAGCTGCAAAATTAAGAGATGAACTTAGAGCGATTAATCCTTCTAAAGGAGATGAGAATTAGTATGGAAAGTTGGATTAATAGTACAAATAAGGATAAAGGAATTGTCTTATCAAGTAGAATAAGGCTTGCGAGAAATATAAGCAAAACTCCTTTTCCAGATAAGTTATCAGATGAGCAAGGAAAAAAAATAACAGGTAGTGTTAGTAGTAAATTTTTAAGTGATGAAAGTATAAAAGGAAAATTTAAATGCATATATTTATGGGAAAATGACAAGAATTCAAATATAGAGTACCTGGAGAAACACTTAATAAGTAAAAAGCTTATAGAAAATAAAAATAAATCAGCATTTATAATAAATAATAATGAAACCATAAGTATAATGTTAAATGAGGAAGATCATATTAGGCTTCAGGGTATATCTGCAGGCTTTGACCTTATAGATGCATATAAAGAATTAAATAAAATAGATGATATTTTAGAGGAAAAAATTGATTATGCCTTCGATGAAAAACTGGGGTATTTAACAGCATGCCCTACTAATCTGGGTACAGGAATGAGAGCTTCTGTTATGGTTCATTTGCCAGCATTGTCTATGAATAATGAAATGACAAGGATATTGAATGCTTTAACGCAAATTGGTATAACTATAAGAGGAATGTTTGGAGAAGGTTCTAGAGCTTTAGGTGACTTATATCAGATATCTAATCAAATTACACTTGGAATAAGTGAAACTGATATAATATCTAATTTAAATGCTGTAGTAAATCAAATATTAAATCAAGAAAAATTGTCTAGAGAACAGATTATGAAAAAATATAAATATGAATTAGAAGATAAAATATATAGATCCTTAGGCATATTAGAAAATGCTGTTATACTAGACAAAGATGAGTGCTTAAAATTAATATCCTCAGTTAGAATGGGAATTGAAATGGATATTATAAAGGATATTGATATTAGAAAATTAGATTCACTTCTTATTGATTCACAAAGTGCTAGTCTAAAAAAAATTTGCAATAAAAATTTATCTGGTAGAGAAGAAGACATAATACGTGCAGATTATGTTAAAAATAATTTAAGGTAGGTGAATAATTATGATGTTTGGAAGATTTTCTGACAGAGCGCAAAAGATAATATACTTTGCTCAAGAAGAAGCTCAGAATTTTCAGCATGGTTATGTAGGAACTGAGCATATATTGTTAGGAATTTTACGTGAAGAGGGTAAGGCAAAAAATATATTAAATAATGTTGGAGTAACAATAGAAAATGTAAAACAGCTTGTACAAGAATATGAAGGAAAAGGTGATGTAGAATTATATAGAAATGAAATTCCACTTACACCTAGAACTAAGAGGCTTTTAGAATTAAGTTTATTAGAAGCTAGAAACTTAAACCATAACTATATAACTCCAGAGCATATACTTCTTGCACTTATAAGAGAAGGAGAGGGAGTTGCATTTACTATTTTAGCTAATTTAGGTGTTGATTTTGAAAGAATTAGAAAAGAAATTTTGGATAGCTTAACTGGAGAAGCTGATGGTGATAGTCCTAAGGCTTCATCTAAGGAAGCACATGATACACCTACTTTAGATAAGTTTGGAAGAGATCTCACTCAGATGGCTGCAGAAGGTAAATTAGACCCAGTTATAGGAAGAGATCACGAAACTCAAAGAATACTTGAAATTTTATGTAGGAGAACTAAAAATAATCCGTGCTTAATAGGTGATCCTGGAGTTGGTAAGACTGCTATTGCAGAGGGGCTAGCACAGAAAATAGTTTCAGGAAATATACCTGAAATACTTAAAAATAAAAGAGTTGTTACATTAGATATGTCTTCAATGGTTGCAGGTTCCAAGTATAGAGGGGAATTTGAAGAGAGACTAAAAAAAGTAATGGAAGAGATAACGAAGGCAAAGAATGTAATACTATTTATTGATGAAATTCATACTATAATTGGAGCAGGCGGAGCAGAAGGTGCCATAGATGCATCAAATATATTAAAACCTTCTCTTGCAAGAGGAGAAATACAATGTATAGGGGCAACTACTATTGATGAGTATAGAAAGTATATAGAAAAAGACGCGGCTCTAGAAAGAAGATTTCAACCTTTGACTGTAGGAGAGCCAACTAAAGAAGAAGCTATACAGATATTAATGGGACTTAGAGATAAGTATGAAGCACATCATAGAGTGAAGATTACTGATGAAGCAATAGAAGCTGCTGTAAATCTTTCAGATAGATATATTACAGATAGATATCTTCCTGATAAGGCCATAGATTTAATTGATGAAGCTGGAGCAAGAGTTAGAATACAAAACCTTACAGCACCACCAGATTTAAAAAATCAGGAAGAGGAGCTTGAAAAGGCAACTAAGGAAAAAGCAGATGCCATAAGACAGCAGGATTTTGAAAAAGCTGCTAAACTTAGAGATAAGGAAAAGGAATTAAGAGGCAAAATCGATGATTTAAAGAAGAATTGGCAGACAAAGAATGATGTGAATAGTCATATTGTTGGAGAAAAGCAAATAGCAACTGTTGTAGCAAAATGGACTAACATTCCTGTTGAAAAGTTGACCGAAAAGGAAGCTGAGAGACTCTTAAAGCTTGAAGAAATACTTCATAAAAGAGTGATTGGTCAAGAAGAGGCTGTAGAGTCAGTATCAAAAGCTGTTAGAAGGGCTAGAGTTGGACTTAAAGATCCAAGAAGACCTATAGGGTCATTTATATTCTTAGGACCTACGGGTGTTGGAAAGACTGAACTTTCAAAAGCACTGGCAGAAGCAATGTTTGGCGATGAAAACAGTATAATTAGAATAGATATGTCTGAATATATGGAGAAGCATACGGTATCAAGACTTGTTGGTTCGCCTCCAGGATATGTTGGATATGATGAAGGTGGTCAGCTTACTGAAAAGGTTCGTAGAAAGCCATATTCAGTTGTTTTATTTGATGAGATAGAAAAGGCACATCCAGATGTGTTTAATATTCTTCTTCAAATATTAGAAGATGGAAGGCTTACAGATGGTAAGGGTAAAACTGTAGACTTTAAAAATACAATTGTTATAATGACTTCTAATGTTGGAGCATCAACTATAAAGAAGCAGAAAACTATGGGATTTTCAACTTCTAAAAATGAAGAGCAAAAACAGTATGATAAAATGAAAGAGAATATAATGGAGGAATTAAAGAGTTCCTTTAGACCAGAATTCCTAAATAGAATAGATGATATAATTGTATTCCATCAACTTGAGGAAAAAGATTTAAGACAGATAGTAAAGCTTATGCTTAATTCAGTGGAGAAAAGACTTGAGGAGCAAAATATAAAAATTCATTTTAATGATGATGCACAAAGCCTGCTTGCTAAACAAGGCTTTGATCCAACTTATGGTGCAAGACCGCTTAGAAGAGCTATAATGAAGACAGTTGAAGATGAAATATCAGAAGCCATATTAAAAGGGGAGATTAGCAAGGATGACAAAATACTTGTTGGGGTAGATGAAAATAAAAAGTTTACTTACAGCAAAGAAAACAGTTAAATTTAATATTGTAATATGAATATTAGTTTTAGCCATCTCAAAACAATACTATTTATTTATTTTGAGGTGGTTATTTTTTTAGAATTATTATATGTAGTGAAACTAGCTCAACTACAAAATACTTATTCATCATAATCCATTGAAAATTTTCATTTTTGTACAAATGAATTTTAAGTTTCAAGGTGGTTTATCTTTATATATAAAATAAGTACAAAAATATATGTTAAATAGGTTATAATTATAATTAGATGAAAAAGAGGTGACAAATGTGGCTAAAAATAAGAACTTTTTTATATGTCAAAAGTGCGGATATGAATCTTTGAAGTGGCTTGGAAAATGTCCAGCCTGCGATAGCTGGAATAGTTTTATTGAAGAAGAAAAAGAAGAAAAAAAGCTGGAAATAAATTTAGGCTTGAAAAATACACCTAAATGTATAATTAATATAAAATCGGGAGAATATGAAAGATATAATACAAATATAAATGAACTTAACAGAGTATTAGGGGGAGGACTTGTTAGGGGGTCTATAACTTTAATATCAGGATCACCTGGAATAGGAAAATCAACGCTTCTTCTTCAAGCTTGTCAAGGAATATCAGAAAAGTATGGTAAAGTTTTATATATTTCGGGCGAAGAATCAGAAGAGCAGATAAAAATGAGAGCCGATAGATTGAAGGTGACATCGCCTAATTTATACATACTATCGGAAACTAATATGGAGACCATAGAAGCTCAAATAGAAAACGTTAAACCAATATTTGTAATAGTTGATTCAATACAAACCTTATATAAGTCCACTTTAACATCTGCGCCAGGAAGTGTGTCACAGGTTAGAGAGTGTGCAAATGATATTATGAGAATAGCGAAGACAAGTAATATTCCATTTTTTATTGTAGCTCATGTTACAAAACAGGGGGAACTTGCAGGCCCTAGAGTTTTAGAACATATAGTTGATACTGTGTTATCCTTTGAAGGTGAAAGAACAGAAGAATTTAGAATACTCAGAACAGTAAAAAATAGATTCGGAACTACAAGTGAAATTGGTGTATTTGAAATGATTGAGAGTGGTCTTGGTGAAATATATAATCCATCTAGTGTTTTTCTTGAAGAAACTAATTTTAAGCAGGAAGGCTCCATAGTAATAGGCATTATGGAAGGAAGTAGGCCAATACTTGTTGAGGTTCAAGCATTAGTTTCTAAAACAAATGCAGTTATGCCAAGAAGAACGGCTGTAGGAGTGGATACTTCAAGATTGAATCTAATATTAGCTGTTCTTGAAAAAAAATTAAAAATACCCTTTTACAATTCGGATGTATATGTTAATGTTGTAGGTGGGCTTGATATTGAAGGAACATATGGAGACTTAGGTATAGCACTTGCACTTATTTCTAGTGCCAAGGGAATCCCTATAAAATTAAATAAGACTATTGCAGTTGGAGAAGTTGGACTCACTGGAGAAGTAAGACCTATTTCATTTTGTGATAGACTTGTAAATGAGGCTGATAAAATGGGATTTGAAAATATACTTGTTCCTAAAAGAAATGTTCAAAAAAGTAATGCTGTAACCGGCATAGGAATCTCTTCGTTGAAAGAGGCAATAAATAAAGTTTTTTAAGGGTGATGATTTGTGAGTAATGCAAGATTAAAAAAAGACAAAGAACTTTTAGACATTCTTAAAATTATGGCTCCCGGCACTGCTCTAAGAGAAGGGCTTGAGAATATTTTGAGAGCGAAAACGGGAGGTCTCGTAGTTTTAGGGGATAATGAGCAGATATTAAAGCTCATGGATGGTGGTTTTAAAATAAATTCAGAATATAGTTCATCATATATATATGAGCTTGCCAAAATGGATGGAGCTATTGTATTAAGCAGTGATCTTAGAAAAATATTAAGTGCAAATGTACAGCTTATACCAGATCCTTCAATTCCAACTTTTGAAACAGGTACAAGACACAGAACGGCTCAAAGAGTTGCAAAACAGACAGGAGCTATTGTTGTTGCTATTTCTCAAAGAAGAAATGTAATTACAATTTATAAAGGTGATATAAAATATGCACTTAGGGACAGCAGTGTTATACTGGCTAAGGCTAATCAGGCACTGCAAACACTTGGAAAATATGTTTCGGTATTGGAGAGAGTTGTAAATAATTTAAATTTACTTGAAGTTCAAGATTTAGTAACACTACTTGATGTTGTAACAGCTGTACAAAGGACAGAAATGGTAATGAGGGTTGTTACTGAGATTGAAAGGTATATATGTGAACTTGGAAATGAAGGAAGACTTATTTCAATGCAGTTAATTGAGCTAATAAGAAATGTAGAACAAGATGGTATTTTCATAATAAGGGATTATTGCAAGGATGGTATAGAATATAATGATATATATAAGCAAATTCAAAATATGTCATCACAAGACTTTTTAGAACTAGAATCTATATCAAAGGTTTTAGGATACAATGGGGTACCTCTTGTTGATACATTGATATCGCCTAAAGGATATAGAATGACTAGCAAAATACCTAGAATACCAGTTAACGTTATTGAAAATATGGTTAAGCATTTTAAGGGATTAAAGCGAATAATGGAAGCGTCTTATGAAGAACTTGATAATGTAGAAGGAATAGGAGAAGCTAGAGCAAAAGCTATAAAAAATGGACTTAGAAGATTGAGAGAACAATTTATATTAGATAATTAATATAACTCAAAGTGATAAGCTAAAATGGTAATAGATTATCACTTTGAATTAATACTAAGTTTACCTAAATGTATATTTTCCAAGAGTATCAATTTTGTTGTATTCTTTTAGCATAATATCATATAAATTTATATCAAGAGAATTGCAAAGTGCAGTTAGATAAAATAGGTTATTTCCTATCTCACTTTCAATAATATCTCTGCAGCTCTCACATAAATTACCTTTTATGCTTGACTTTGAGTTTTTAGTTAAAATTTTAATATCTTCAATATTAAAGTCTTTTGGCAGATGAACTTTTTTTGTTTGAATTTCTATACAACCACAGTTAGTTGCAGATTTAGCTACTGCTCTATTGATTCTTGCTTGAGATTCTTGAAGTTTTGTCATTATGTCAAGTAAACTTCTATGCCTTAACAACGATTCATTTACAGAGTTTTGAAAATCATCAAAAATTACATCTTTCACTAGGCTTCATCTCCTTATAAAGATTTTTCCACATGCCTACAAAGTAATTATAAAATCATTTAGATGATTTTGTCAATAATATAAATTAGGACCAAATGTAACGTAGATGCTATGTGAATATGAAAATGTTTACCACGAATATATAATAAATCAATTATAATTAATTTACTAGGGGGATATAAAATGAAATAATTGTAAAAAGTATTTGAAATTAATCTATATAGGCATATTTTGTTGTTGAAAATATGTATCGTTTAGAGTATATTTAAAATAAGATATTTTTTACAAAAATTAGATTTAAATTTACCAAAATAGGTAATAATTAATAAAGGAGGTGTCATGTGGTGGTAAAAAAGATATTAAGAGGGCTTTTTACACTTATAGGCTTAATTGCAGGATATCTTATAGGTGCTGCAATTTTAAAGGGAAGATATTTTTCACAAATTAATTATATAAATACTAATACAGTTTATAAGGTATTATTTTTAGTTTTTTGTGTTCTATTTTTTGGTATTATATTCTTTATAATATCTCCATGGATTAATTCTCTTATTATAAAGCTGATGGACTATATAGAAAATAATATTCAAAAGGTTCCAGGGACTGAGATATTATTTGGTACAGTTGGAGGGATAATAGGACTTATAATTTCTTCACTTGTATTAAGTGTTTTTTCTAGAATTTCTGTAATATGGTCTATAATATCTATAGTTGTAAATATAATTACAGCTATTATATTTGCAGATATTGCTGTAAAAAAGAGAGAAGAACTTATGACTTTTTTTTATGGTCTTAAGAAGGCAGGTTCATCAAAAGAGAAAAAATCAAAGACAGTTTCAAGGGGTACTCCAAAGGTATTGGATACTTCGGTTATAATAGATGGACGAATATTTGATATATGCCAAACAGGCTTTGTTGAGGGAACGTTAGTAATCCCTAACTTTGTTCTTAGAGAATTAAGACATATAGCAGATTCTTCTGATGCCTTAAAGAGAAATAGAGGAAGAAGAGGACTTGATATATTAAATAAAATTCAAAAGGAATTGAATATTAAAGTTGAAATGTATGAAAAGGATTTTCCTGAAATAGAAGAAGTTGATATCAAACTTTTAAAACTGGCACAGGTACTGAATGGAATGGTAATTACAAATGATTATAATTTAAATAAAGTTGCAGAATTTCAAGGTGTTCCAGTACTTAATATAAATGAATTAGCTAATGCAATTAAGCCAGTAGTTCTTCCAGGAGAGGAAATGGTAATTCAGATTGTTAAGGATGGTAAAGAATCTGGACAAGGAATTGCTTATCTTGATGACGGTACAATGATAGTTGTTGAGGGAGGTAAAAAGCATATTGGAGAAACACTTGAAGTAATTGTTACATCTGTGCTTCAAACCGCTGCAGGAAGAATGATATTTGCAAAGCGTAAAGAATAGCAGAAAGGGTAATAGACTAATGAATTGTGCAATTATTATGGCTGCGGGAAAAGGAAAAAGAATGAAGGCTGATATAAATAAGCAGTTTATTCTTATAAAAGACAAACCAATATTAGCGTATACGATAGAGAAATTTGAGAAAAATTCTTTTATTGATCAAATTGTGATTGTAGCAGCTCCAGAGGAAGTAAACTTCTGTAAAAGTGAAATAGTTTACAAGTATAGCTTTAAAAAAGTCAAAAAGATTGTTTGTGGAGGAAAGGAAAGACAAGATTCCGTTTTAAATGGTCTTATAGCTGCAAAGGAAAGTGACATTGTACTTATACATGATGGAGCAAGACCTTTTGTAGATAATAGGATAATAAGCAGTGGAATAGAGTATGCAAAACTTTATGGTGGTGCTGCTTGTGGTATGGCTCCTAAGGATACTATTAAAGTTAAAAAGTCAGACGGATTTTCTGAAAGAACAATTGATAGAAGTAAGTTGTTCTGTGTTCAAACTCCACAATGCTTCAAATATGAGGAGATTTTAAAGGCTCATATGTATGCCAAAGAAAAAAATATACCTGCTACAGATGATACTATGCTTTTTGAAATGGCAGGAAATAGAGTATATCTTTATGAAGGTAGTTATAATAATATTAAGATAACTACTCCTGAAGATTTATATTCTGCTGAGAAGCTTATTGATTCTGGTTATTAGTATGTTGACACATATTATGTTAAAAGGTATAATTTTTAAATAGCAAAGTTAATGAAGGAAAAAAAGCGTTTGTTAAAAGAATAATTGTAAAATAATATTAAGACTATGATAAAGATTAGTAGAAACTTAAAAATATATTCAGAGAGAAAATCCATGGCTGAAAGATTTTCAACTTAGTTTCGAACCTACTTTGGAGTTGTATAAAATACCGGCAAAACCGTTATCTTAATGAGTACAAATTTAGGTGGTACCGCGAAAACTCGCCCTAATCTTTAGGGGGAGTTTTTTTTATGGATAAACAACGTGAAAGATTTAAATTCACAATACAAAATTTGTTCTGTGAAATTATGGTTTAACTCAGAGTACAGCTGACAGGGTACAGAGCACAGTGAAGGTGGATTTACCTTTTGCTACGCTTAGCTAAATCTTAGAACTTATTACTATCAGCTGCGCTGAACATTATACTTTGCACCATGCGTAAGCATTAAGTTTTAGATTTTTTAAGCGATAGCGGAGAAAAATCATCCTTCACTGTCCTCTGTCAATTGTACTTTGTACTCTGAATTAATTGTTATAAAAATATTTCAAGTAATTTAAAGCTTGTAAGTAATTTAAAATATATACATAAATAAAAGATAGTAGGAGGATTTACTATAATGAAAATGTCAAATATGTTAATGTTAACTTTAAGGGAAACACCAGCAGAAGCAGAAATAGAAAGCCATAAGCTCATGCTTAGATCTGGAATGATAAGAAAGATGGCTTCAGGAGTGTATAACTATATGCCTCTTGGATTAAAAGTATTAAAAAATATTGAAAATATAGTAAGAGAAGAAATGAACAATGCTGGTGCACAAGAGTTTTTAGCATCTGCTCTTTTGCCTTCAGAGCTTTGGAAGGAATCTGGTAGATGGGAAGTATTTGGACCAGAGATGTTTAAATTAAATGATAGAAATGATAGAGAATTTTGCCTTGGACCAACTCATGAAGAGGTTTTTACTGATTTAGCTAGAAATGAGATAAAATCCTATAAGCAGCTTCCTGTTAACTTGTATCAAATTCAAACTAAGTATAGAGATGAAAGAAGACCAAGGTTTGGAATGATACGTTCAAGAGAATTTGTAATGAAGGATGCATACAGTTTTGATAAGGATTATGCAGGTTTAGATATATCTTACGATAAAATGTATGAAGCTTATACTAAAATATTTAAAAGATGCAATGTTGAATGTAAAGCTGTAGCTGCAGATTCAGGTGCAATGGGTGGATCAGGCTCAGCAGAATTTATGGTTAAATCTGAAATTGGTGAAGATGAAGTTGCATTTTGCAAGGAATGTGATTATGCAGCTAATGTTGAAAAGGCACCAAGTACTCCAGAAAAAGCTGCTGAAGAAGAATTAAAAGAATTAACAAAGGTTGAGACACCACATGCAAAAACTATAGAAGACTTGGTTAAATTTTTTAATACTGATTCCAAAAAGTTTGCAAAGACAATAATATATAAAGCAGATGATAAAGTTGTTGCAGTAATGGTTAGAGGCGATAGAGAAGTAAACGAAACAAAGGTGAAAAATGCAGTTGGAGCTCCGGTTGAGTTTGAACTTGCAGATGAAAAAACCGTAAAAAATGCAACGGGAGCGATAGTAGGCTTTGCAGGTCCAATAGGAATTAAAGCAGACTATTTATTTGTAGATAATGAAGTTACCTTTATGTATAACTTTATTGTTGGAGCAAATGAAACAGGATATCATTTTTCAAATGTTAATTATGGCAGAGATTTTGAAGGGACTGTTGGGGACTTTAGAAATGCTGTAGAAGGAGAAAAGTGTCCTAAGTGTGGAAAAGAACTTACAATAGCAAGAGGCATAGAGGTAGGACACATATTTAAATTAGGAACTAAATACTCTGAAGCAATGGGAGCTTATTTTGTAGATGAAAATGGAGAAAATAAACCTCTCATTATGGGATGTTATGGAATTGGAATAAATAGGACTATGGCAGCTGTAATAGAGCAACATCATGATGAAAACGGAATAGTTTGGCCAATGTCGGTAGCACCATATAAGGTTATAGTTGTTCCAGCTGTATTTAAGAGTGAAGAACAAATGAAAACAGCAGAAAAGTTATATAATGAAATAAAGGCTTTAGGAATAGAAGTGCTTCTTGACGATAGAAATGAAAGAGCAGGAGTTAAATTTAAGGATGCTGATTTAATAGGAATTCCTATAAGAATTACTGTTGGTAAAAAAATAGCTGATGGAGAAGTTGAATTTAAGCTTAGAAGCTCTAGTGATATTGAAACTATAAGTTTAGATTCTGTAATAGATAGGATTAAAAAAGAGATTAAATAGTTTTTATTAAGCAAGGAGGAAAAAAATGAAAATATTTAATACGATGACACGGCAAAAAGAAGAATTTGTACCTATTAACCCTGGTGAGGTCAAAATGTATGTGTGTGGTCCTACGGTATATGATTTTTTTCATATAGGCAATGCCAGAACTTTTGTTATATTTGATACTGTAAGAAGATACCTTGAGTATAAGGGCTATAAAGTTTCATTCATTCAAAATTTTACAGACATAGATGATAAATTAATAAATAAAGCAAATGAAGAGGGAACAACACTTAAAGAGGTTGGAGAAAGATATATAAAAGAATATTATAAGGATGCTGATGCACTTCATATAGAAAGAGCAACCTGCAATCCAAGAGCAACTGAATTTGTCGATGAAATAATAAAGTTTATAAGCGAACTCATCGAGAAAGGATATGCTTATGAAGTTGATGGCGATGTATATTTTAATACAAAATCTTTTAAGGAATATGGAAAGCTTTCAGGGCAAAATCTTGAAGATCTTCAATCTGGAGCTAGAATAGATGTGGATGAAAGAAAAAAGGATCCAATGGATTTTGCTGTATGGAAAAATAAAAAGCCAGGAGAACCTGCATGGAAAAGCCCTTGGGGTGAAGGAAGACCAGGTTGGCATATAGAATGTTCATGTATGTCATCTAAGCTTTTAGGGGATACCATAGACATTCATGCAGGTGGAATGGATTTGGTTTTTCCACACCATGAAAATGAGATAGCACAAAGTGAAGCAAGAAGCGGAAAGAAATTTGCTAATTATTGGATGCACGCAGCATATTTAAATATAAATAATAAGAAAATGTCAAAATCACTTAAAAACTTTTTTACAACTAGAGAGATTTTAGAAAAGTATGATGCTGAAGTCGTAAGAATGTTCTTATTGTCAGCTCAATACAGAACACCACTTAATTTTACAGAAGAACTATTGAATTCTGCGAAACTTTCCATGGATAGATTGTATAATTCAATTTCTAATTTGGAAAACTTGTATGATGAAGTAAAGATTGAAAAATTAACAGATGAAGAATCAAAATCTATTAAGATGATAGACGAATACAAAGAAAAATTTGAGAGTAGAATGGACGATGATTTTAATACAGCAGATGGTATATCCGTTATATTTGAATTGATTAAAGATTTAAATATTAATATCAATGCTAATTCATCAAAAGAGTTAATAAAATATGCTCTTGATACTATAAGAAAAATCGGAAAACCTCTTGGAATTTTGCAAAAGACTACTAAGAAATCCATTGAGGATGAAGTAGAAGACCTAATTCAAAAAAGACAGGAAGCTAGAAAAAATAAGGATTTTAAGCTTGCTGATAAAATAAGAGATGATTTAAGTGCTAGAGGTATAATATTAGAGGATACCAAGGCTGGGGTAAGATGGAAGTATAAATAAAGTTTAAAATCACAACTAACGTTAATTTTTATTAATCTCATTACAAAAAATTTTATATAAAAAGTATAGGAACATAAAAAATAAAATTATTTATTGTCCCTATACTTTTTATTTTTTGTAGAGAAACTGAGAAAAATATTCCTTAACTGTGAATTGTGTACTTAGCATAGTAAATTAATAAAGTAGTAAATGCTTATCCTTGTTTTTTTCATTGTGTTAAAAATACAACCAAAAAACTAATATATTATAAAAACTCTCCAAATCATTGACAATTAACCTTCTAGATGATAAATTTTTAGAAAACATATCTTAAAGTCAAGAGGTGATAACATTGAATCCTTATGTATTATCAGTACTTGTAGATAATAATCCTGGTGTACTTACAAGAGTTTGCGAATTGTTTAATAGAAGGGGTTATAACCTTGAAAGTGTTACAGCAGGAATTACAGAAAATGAGAAATTGTCCAGACTTACTTTGATTTCTAAGATGAATAATGAAGATGAAGTAGAGCAATTGATTAAGCAAATTAAGAAATTAGAGGATGTACACAAGGTTATACTTTTAAGCGATTCAGAATCAGTGTGCAAAACTATAATGTTTATAAAGGTAAATGCAAAAGGAGCTGCAAGACAGGAAATTTTAAACTGTGTAAATATTTTTAGAGCAGCTGTAGTAGATGTAACAAATGAAACCTTGACAATAGAGATAACTGGTGACAGCAATAAAATAGAGGCGTTTAAAAAGCTTTTGGAGGCATATGGAATAATAGAGGTAGTAAGCAGCGGATTCATTGCTATACAAAGAGGTATGAAATCAATATAAAATATAAATACTAATATAATAAAATATTTAGGGGGCTTTACAATGGCAAAAGTATATTATGAACAGGATTGTAATCTTGATTATTTAAAAGGTAAAAAAGTTGCTGTAATAGGATACGGAAGTCAAGGACACGCACATGCACTTAATTTACATGAAAGTGGCGTGGATGTGGTTGTTGGTTTATACGAAGGAAGTAAATCATGGGCTAAGGCAGAAGCAGCAGGGTTAACAGTAAAAACTTCCGCAGAGGCTGCTAAAGAAGCAGATATTATAATGATTTTAATAAACGACGAAAAACAGGCTAAGCTATATAAGGAAAGTATAGAACCTAACCTTACTGCGGGAAAAGCATTAGTATTTGCTCACGGTTTTGCAATACATTTTGGACAAATAATTCCACCACCAGATGTTGATGTATTCTTAATTGCTCCAAAGGGACCTGGACACACTGTAAGAAGTCAATTCTTAGAAGGACACGGAGTTCCATGCCTTATAGCAATTCATCAAAATGCTACAGGCCAAGCAAAAGAGGTTGCACTTGCTTATGCACTTGGAATAGGTGGAGCAAGAGCAGGAGTTATAGAAACTTCATTTAAAGAGGAAACTGAAACTGATTTGTTCGGTGAGCAGGCTGTTTTATGTGGAGGAGTTACAGCGCTTATTCAAGCTGGCTTTGAAACCTTGGTAGAAGCAGGATATCAACCAGAAATGGCATATTTTGAATGCTGCCATGAAATGAAATTAATAGTTGATTTAATTAATCAAGGCGGACTTAACTTAATGAGATATTCAATAAGTGATACAGCAGAATATGGTGATTATATTACAGGTGAAAAGATTATAACTGAAGATACTAAAAAGGCAATGAAATCAGTTTTGAAGGATATACAAAATGGAACGTTTGCAAGAAATTGGCTCCTTGAAAATCAAGTTGGTAGACCATATTTTAATGCATCAAAGAGAACGCATGCAGAGCACCAGATTGAAAAAGTTGGAGCTGAACTTAGACAAATGATGTCTTGGATGAAAAAGTAATTGTTTCAAAACTTGTATGTCTTTTATGGATATACAAGTTTTATTCTTAATAAGTTAGAAGGGTGAAATATGGATAAGAAAGTTTATATTTTTGATAGTACCCTTAGAGATGGCTCCCAAGCACAGGGAATTTCGTTTAGCGTAGTAGATAAAATAAAAATCACAAAAAAGCTTGATGAATTGGGAGTGGATTATATTGAAGCTGGAAATCCAAATTCAAATCCAAAGGATAGAGAATTTTTTAATGAAATAAAAGATTATAAGTTTAAGCATGCTAAAATATGTGCATTTGGAAGTACAAGAAGACCAGGTCTAAAGGTAAATGAAGATAAAAACCTTAATGATTTAGTAAATAGTGGTGCTCATACAGTGTGTATATTTGGAAAAGCGTGGGACTTTCATGTTGTGGATATAATAAAAACATCTTTAGAAGAAAACTTGAACATGATAAAGGAAAGTATAGAATATCTTGTAGGTTTAAAAAAAGAGGTAATATTTGATGCAGAGCATTTCTTTGATGGATATAAACACAATAGAGAATATGCACTAAAGGTACTTTATACGGCTAAGAAAGCAGGAGCAAATTGGATTGTTCTTTGCGATACAAATGGAGGAACTCTTCCAAATGAAATTCAAGAAATTTCGAAATATTTGGTTAAAGAGCTTGGATTTGATAACTTAGGTATACATTGTCATAACGATTGTGGTATGGCCGTAGCCAATTCCGTGGTTGGAGTTCAAAGCGGAATTAGACATGTCCAAGGAACCTTTACAGGTTTTGGAGAAAGGTGTGGGAATGCAAATCTTTCAACAATAATAGCAAATTTACAGTTAAAACTTGATTATAAAGCTTTACCAGATGAAAAGCTAGAATATTTAACTCCAACTTATAACTATATATGTGAGGTAAGTAATGTAATACCAGACGAAAGAGAAGCGTATGTTGGAAATTGTGCTTTTGCACATAAGGGTGGTATGCATATAGATGCTGTTAAGAAAAATCCTATATCTTTTGAGCATATATCACCATATAAAGTAGGAAACGAAAGAAAAATTTTAATGTCTGAAGTTGCAGGTAGAGGGACAATACTTTCTGCTATAAAAAGGTTAAATCCTAGCCTCGATAAAAATTCAGAAGAAACTAAATCTATAATGAAAAGATTAAAAGAATTAGAATATGCAGGATATCAGTTTGAAGGTGCCGAGGGAAGCTTTGAATTGTTGGTTAGAAAAGAACTCGGAAAATTCAAGCCATCCTTTGAACTTATAGAATATAAAGTTATCATTGATAAACCAAGTACTACAGATCACAGTGCTACAGCTATGGTAAAAATAAAGGTAAATGGGGTTTTAGAAATTACAGCAGCAGATGGAAAAGGACCAGTAAATGCCCTTGATAATGCTCTTAGAAAGGCACTTGAAGTTTTTTATAAGGATTTATCAAATGTTTATTTGCGAGATTATAAAGTTAGAGTAATAAGCGGAAATAAAGCAACAAGTGCTAAAGTTAGAGTACTTATTGAGTCTACAGATGGAGTTTCAACATGGACTACAGTAGGAGTGTCTTATGACATAATAGAAGCAAGCTGGCTTGCATTAGTAGATTCCGTAGAATATAAATTAATACGATCTAACAAGGAGGATAATTAAAATGAAAAAACCGATGACAATGACACAAAAGATACTTGCGGCTCATGCAGGACTTGATTATGTTGAGGCAGGACAGCTTATAACTGCAAAGCTTGACCTTGTACTTGGAAATGATGTAACTACACCCGTAGCGGTTAAAGCTTTTAAAACAATGGATGTTAAGAAGGTTTTTGATAAAAATAAAATTGCAATAGTTCCAGATCACTTTACACCTAATAAAGATATAAAATCAGCGGAACATTGCAAAATGATAAGGGAATTTGCAAATGAAAAAGAAATAAAAAATTATTTTGAAATAGGAGAAATGGGAATAGAGCATGCACTCATACCAGAAAAGGGCCTAGCAGTACCAGGAGATGTAATTATAGGTGCAGATTCTCATACGTGTACTTATGGAGCGCTTGGAGTGTTTTCAACAGGAGTAGGAAGTACGGATATGGCAGTTGGAATGGCTACTGGAAAGGCATGGTTTAAGATCCCGGAAGCAATAAAATTTGTGCTAAAGGGTAAGTTTAATAAGTGGGTTTCTGGAAAAGACTTAATACTTCACATAATAGGAATGATAGGTGTTGACGGAGCTCTTTATAAATCAATGGAATTTACAGGTGAAGGAGTAGCAAATTTATCTATAGATGATAGATTTACAGTTGCAAATATGGCAATTGAAGCTGGAGCTAAAAACGGAATCTTTCCTGTAGATGAAAAAACAGTTGAATATATGAAGGGCAGAACTGATAGGGAATTAAAGAAGTTTGAAGCGGATGAAGATGCTGAATATAGTCAAGTTATAGAAATTGACTTAAGCACTATAAAGCCAACAGTTGCTTTTCCACATCTTCCAGAAAACACAAAAACTGTAGATGAATCAGGAGAAGTAGAAATTGACCAAGTAGTAATAGGCTCATGTACAAATGGAAGAATGAGTGACCTTAGATCTGCAGCTGCTATACTTAAAGGTAAAAAAGTTAAAAAGGGAGTAAGACTCATAGTATTCCCAGGGACACAAAATATTTATCTTGAGGCTATGGAAGAAGGACTTGTAAGAATATTTATAGAGGCAGGCGGAGTTGTAAGTACACCAACCTGTGGACCTTGCCTTGGAGGGCATATGGGAATACTTGCAGAAGGAGAAAGAGCAATATCAACTACAAATAGAAACTTTGTTGGAAGAATGGGACATCCTAAAAGCGAAGTATACCTTGCCAGCCCAGCAGTAGCAGCAGCTTCAGCAATAGCAGGGAAAATAGTATCACCAGAGGAGGTATTATAAATGAAAGCACAAGGAAGCGTTTTAAAATACGGAGATAATATAGATACAGATGTTATAATTCCAGCAAGGTATTTAAATACATCAGATCCAGCAGAACTTGCAAAACACTGCATGGAAGATTTGGACGTTGATTTTTTAAAGAAACTAAAAAAAGGGGACATAGTTGTAGCTGAAAAGAACTTTGGATGTGGTTCATCAAGAGAGCATGCTCCAATATGTATAAAAGCAGCAGGAGTATCCTGTGTAATAGCTAAAAGCTTTGCAAGAATATTCTACAGAAATGCAGTTAATATAGGTTTCCCAATACTTGAATGCGAGGAAGCAGTAGATGATGCAAGTACAGGGGACAAACTTGAAGTTGATTTTATAGAAGGAAAAATTAAAAATCTTACTTTAAATAAGGAATATAAAGCTCAACCATTTCCAGAATTCATGATTGAAATAATGAAAAATGATGGACTTACTAACTGTGTTAAGAAAGGAATTTTCTAGAGCAGAGTACAGATGACAGAGTACAGAGTACAGTGAATGTGGATTTGCCTTTCGTTTCTCTCAGGTAAATCTTAGAACTTATTAGTATCAGCTGCGCTGAATATTATATTTTAAGCCATGCGAGAGCATTAAGTTTTAGATTTTTTGAAGTGATAGCGGAGAAAAATCAACATTCACTGTCCTCTGTCAATTGTACTCTGTACTCTAGAAATTGCAAAGCTTACAAGTACTTATAAAAATAAAAAGTTTGGAGTGTTAATTTATGAACGAATACAAGGTGACCGTCATTCCTGGAGATGGAATAGGCGTTGATATAACTAGAGAAGCTATAAAGGTTTTAGAGAAAGTCGGAGAAAAATACAATACTAAATTTAATTTTACAACTTTAAAAGCTGGTGGATGCGCATTAGATGAATTTGGAGTACCACTTCCACAGGAAACGCTTGAAGAATGTAAAAAATCCGATGCTGTATTTTTGGGAGCAGTTGGAGGTCCTAAGTGGGATGTCCTCCCTGGAAATAAAAGACCAGAAAAAGCTCTTATGGGTTTAAGAGGAGGACTTGGACTTTACGCAAATTTAAGACCAGCAAAGGTTTATAATATTTTGAAATCAGCATCACCTCTTAAGGAAGCTATAATTGACAAAGGAATAGATTTACTTGTTGTAAGAGAACTTACAGGAGGAATATATTTCGGTGAAAGAGGAAGAGGAGCAGAAGAGGACGTAAACTATGCATATGATACTGAAAAGTATAATGTTAATGAAATAAAGAGAATAGCACACGTTGCATTTAAAGCTGCAATGAAGAGAAAAAAGAAGGTTACCTCTGTAGATAAGGCAAATATATTAGAGTCATCAAGACTTTGGAGAGAAACTGTAGTTGAAGTAGCAAAAGAATATCCAGAAGTTGAATTAAATCATCTTTATGTAGATAATACTGCAATGCAGCTTGTACGTGATCCATCACAGTTTGATGTAATATTAACAAGTAATATATTTGGAGACATATTGTCAGATGAAGCTTCAATGATAACAGGCTCTATAGGAATGCTTCCATCAGCAAGCTTGAGAAATGATAGCTTTGGAATGTATGAACCAATTCACGGTTCTGCACCAGATATTGCAGGAAAGGATCTTGCAAATCCACTTGCACAGATATTATCAGCAGCAATGATGCTTGAATATTCTTTTAATATGAGCGAAGCAGCAAGAGACATAGAAAATGCAGTAGAAAAGGTTCTTGAAAAAGGATATAGAACTGGTGATATATACACAGAAGGAACAACAAAAGTTGGAACTAAGAAAATGGGAGAACTTGTTCTCGAGGAACTTTAAAAGTAATTGTATTATGAAGTTACATGGAATATTTAAAGGAAACTTAAATATTTAAGAGTAGAGAGTAGAGAGTAGAGAGTAGAGTGAAGGATGATTTGTCTTCCTTGCGTCAGATAAATCTAAATTATATAAGAACAGATGATGTTCAGCATGCTGAACGAAAGTATTATGTACTATTTTAAAATATTGTCGTCAGCGTTAAGTTATAAGATTTTCTGTAGTGAAACGAAAGAAAATCAACAATCACTCTACACTCTACTCTTTACTCTCTACTCTGAAAAAAAGAGTGGAGGGATAATAATGAAATCAGATGCAGCTAAGTGCGGTGTAGAGAAAGCTCCTCATAGATCACTATTTAAGGCTTTAGGTTTTATTGATGAGGAAATGAATAAACCTCTTATAGGAATAGCAAGTTCATATAGTGAAATAATACCAGGACACATGAACCTTGATAAAATAGTTCAAGCGGTTAAGGATGGTATAAGAATGTCAGGAGGAGTTCCGGTAGTATTTGGAACAATAGGTGTATGTGATGGAATTGCAATGAATCATACAGGCATGAGCTATTCACTTCCTTCAAGACAAATAATTGCAGATAGTATTGAATTAGTAGCCAAAGCACATGCTTTTGATGGGCTAGTGCTTGTACCAAATTGCGATAAGGTAGTTCCAGGAATGCTTATGGCAGCAGCAAGAGTAGATATACCTTCAATAGTAATTAGTGGAGGTGCAATGCTTGCAGGAAAAACTAATGGAAAAACTACAGATTTGAGTTCTGTATTTGAAGCGGTTGGTGCTGTAAATGCTGGAAAAATGACTGAAGAGGAACTTTGTGATTTGGAAAACTCAGCTTGCCCAACATGCGGCTCATGTTCAGGAATGTTTACTGCTAATTCAATGAATTGTTTATCTGAAGTTTTAGGAATGGCACTTCCTTATAATGGAACGATACCAGCAGTATTCTCAGATAGATTAAGACTTGCTAAAAAATCTGGAATGAGAGTTGTTGAACTTGTAAAGGAAGATATAAAGCCAAGTGATATTTTAACGGAAGATGCTTTTATGAATGCTGTAGCTGTGGATATGGCACTTGGGTGTTCTACAAATTCGCTTTTACATTTGCCTGCAATAGCATATGAATGTGATGTTGAGATTAACTTTGATAAAATAAATGAAATAAGTGAAAAGGTACCAGACGTATGTAAATTAAGTCCAGCAGGACATCATCATATAGAAGATTTACACATGGCAGGAGGAATTCCAGCAGTTGTAAATGGACTCATAAAGAAGGGCCTTTTAAATGAAAGCTGCCTAACTGTAACGGGAAAAACCTTAAAAGAAAATGTTGAAAAGGCAGTTGTAAAGAATAGCGATGTTATAAGACTTGATAATCCATACAGTGCTACAGGAGGACTTGCAATATTGAGAGGAAACTTAGCACCAGATGGGGCAGTTGTAAAGAAAGCCGCTGTAGCTCCAGAAATGATGAAGCATAAGGGACCGGCTAGAGTATTTGACAGTGAAGAAGAGGTTTCTAAGGCAATTAGAGAAGGTAAAATTAATCCTGGAGATGTTGTTGTCATAAGATTTGAAGGACCAAAGGGTGGGCCTGGCATGAAGGAAATGCTTTCACCTACTGCAGCACTTGCTGGAATGGGACTTGATAAATCCGTAGCACTTATAACAGATGGAAGATTTTCAGGAGCAACAAGGGGAGCATCTATAGGTCATGTATCGCCAGAAGCAGCAGAAGGTGGACCTATTGCATATGTTCATGAAGGTGACCTCATTGAGATAGATATAGAAAACAAATATATAAATTTATTAGTACCAGAGGAAGAATTAAAAAATAGAAAACCTAAAGTTGTAGAAAAGCCTGTTAAAGGATACTTAAATGTATATAGAAAAGGTGTATCTTCAGCAAATACAGGAGCTGTTTTTCATAGTATAAAGGAGTGATAGGAATGGAGTGTACCGGTTCAAGGATTATTCTTGAATGTTTAAAAGAACAAGGAGTAGATACCATATTTGGCTACCCTGGTGGGGCTGTTTTGAACATTTATGATGCACTTTATTCGTTTCCTGATATAAAATGCATATTGACCTCACATGAGCAGGGAGCAGCTCATGCAGCAGATGGCTATGCAAGGGCAACAGGAAAGGTTGGAGTTTGTCTTGCAACTTCAGGACCGGGGGCTACTAACCTTGTTACAGGTATAGCAACTGCATATATGGATTCAGTGCCTATGGTAGCAATAACGGGGCAGGTAGCTACACCTTTTATTGGAAAGGATTCTTTTCAAGAGGTTGATATTACAGGTATAACAATGCCAATAACAAAGCATAACTTCAGCGTAAGACGAGTTGAAGATTTGCCAGATATAATAAGAAGAGCATTTGCTATTGCAAAGTCAGGAAGACCTGGACCTGTTTTGATTGATATACCTAAGGATGTTACTGGGGCAAAGTATGATTATAAGAGTGTAGTAATAGAAGAAAAGAAGGATAACAGCGAGATTAGTGAAAATGAGATTAAAGGGGCAGTTGAAGCTATAAAAGAAAGCAAAAAGCCTGTTATAGTTGTTGGTGGAGGTTGCAATATATCTGATGCCAAGGAAGTAATTCAAGAATTTCAAAATAAATTGAAGTGTCCTGTATGTACTACTATGATGGGGCTTGGAGCTTTTGACGGAAGGAATCCTATGTTTACAGGGCTTGTGGGCATGCATGGAACTTCAGCTTCAAATAAGTGCATTTGTGAAAGTGATCTTGTAATAGCGATGGGGGCTCGCTTTAGCGATAGGGTTACAAGCAATGCAAAAACTTTTGCTAAAAACGCTAAAATTCTTCATATAGATATAGACGAAGCTGAGGTATCTAAGAATATTAAAGCTGATTCCTTTGTAATTGGCGATATAAAGAGAGTGTTAGAAAAATTAAATAACAAACTTGAAGCTAGAGAAGAAAATGAATGGACTAAGTTTGCTTATGGACTTATAAACAAGGATAATTCTAAATCAGTTAGAGTAGAACCAGAAGAATCTGTAAATCCTCTGTATGTATTGAAAAAGCTTTATGAGCTTACAGAGGGAGATGCTGTAATTACTACGGAGGTTGGTCAAAACCAAATATGGGCAACTCAAGGATATCTATATACTAAGCCTAGAACTTTTATTACATCAGGAGGACTAGGAACTATGGGATATGGTTTTGGGGCTGCAATAGGAGCAAGTGTAGGAAAAAATAAAATGGTATTTGATATTGCAGGCGATGGAAGTTTCAGAATGAACTGTAATGAGCTTGCCACAGTTGTAAGATACAATTTACCAGTTAAAATAATCTTACTTAATAATAGTGTACTTGGTATGGTGAGGCAGTGGCAGGATTTATTTTATGAAAAGAGATTTTCAAGTACTACACTAGAAAGACAAACGGATTTTGTAAAAATAGCAGAAGGGTATGGTGCACTTGGCATAAGGGCAAATACAAATGCAGAAGTTGAAGAAGCTCTTAAAAAAGCCATTGCTTATGATGGACCTGTAGTAGTGGATTTTTATGTTGATAAAGATGCTATGGCAACTCCAATAGTTCCACCTGGAGCAAGTATAGAAAATATGTTGACTTTGGATTAAATTTGATGTATTATAATAATATAGTAATTTAAATTGTTAAAGCAATAAACCGTAGAACAGAAGTAGTAGCTAAAAGGAAATTGGTTTTTATTATGTAAGCGAGTCTGGAATGGTGGGAGCTAGATACTAAAGCCTTTAGTGAATGGATCTGTGAGGTAATACTGCGAAATTGGTTATCATTAATTGTGAATGACTTAAGTAGTGGTATTCGGAGAGTCCACCGTTAAAAGGATAGGATATCGATATTCTTATGTTTAAATGAATTTTCCGTATCTGGATAGAGGGTTTATTTGCGTATTTGCAATTAAGCTAAATATGGGTGGTACCACGACCACTTCGTCCCATAAAAGGATGAAGTGGTCTTTTTGCGTATATAAAAAGATGAGTAATTAATATAAAGTAGAAAAAATAATTAGCGGAAAATTCAAAATATTATGTATTTTAAGGAGGGTTAATAGTGTATAACATTTCAAAAACAGAATTTAATAGTTTAAAGGAAGGCAAAAAATCATTTCAAGTCATTTATGAAGAAGAATGTGATGAAATAACTCCTATATCAATATTTTTTAATATGCAGGGTAAAAATAAGTTTCTTCTTGAAAGCAATTACTTTAATAATCCTAAGGGTAGATATTCCTTTGTAGGAACAGATCCTTATGCAATTGTGAAAAGCTATAGAGAAAAGATTTTTGTAAAAGAAGGAGAAGTAGTAACTGAAGAAAAAGGAAAGGTCTTAGATACAGTAAAAAGACTTGTAAAAGAGCACAGTATGGGAAAGACAGAATACACATTTTCTGGAGGAGCTATAGGATATATAGGCTATGACATTATAAAACAGTATGAAAGGATTTCAGATGATAATGTAGATGAACAAAATATACCTGAAGCAATTTTAATGTTTTATAAAAAAATAGTTGGATATGATCACTTAACTCATAAGGTTATATACATTTATAATGTATTTTCAGAAGATAATATATCCTTCGAAGAGGTATCTGTTGAAATAGAAAAAATGAAAAAACAAGTAAAAACAAGCAAAGGAATGCATGATATTAAACGAAGCAGCGTTGATAAAAATATAACGTCTAATTTTACTAAAGATGAGTTTTGTAAAATAGTTTCTAAAGCTAAGGAATATATAAGGAAAGGTGATATATTTCAAGTAGTTTTATCGCAGAGATTTACTATGGATATAGATGAAGAGCCTTTTGATATATATAGAAAGCTTCGCTCTAAAAATCCATCTCCATATCTTTTTTATATAGATTTTGACGATTTTCAAATAACAGGGTCATCCCCTGAAAGTCTAGTAAGTGTGTATGGTAATAAAGTTATAACTAACCCCATAGCGGGAACTAGACCTAGGGGGAAGGATGAAGAAGAGGACTTAAAATTAAAAAATGAACTTATAAATGATGAAAAAGAAATAGCAGAACATTCAATGCTTCTTGATCTTGCGAGAAATGATATAGGGAAGATTAGTGAATTTGGAACTGTAAGTGTTGATAAACTCATGGAGGTTGAATTCTATTCTCACGTAATGCACATAGTATCTGAGGTCTCAGGGAAGCTAAAGGAAGGGCTTGACTGCTTTGATGCACTTAAAACTTGTATTCCTGCAGGAACAGTTTCTGGAGCACCTAAGATAAGAGCTATGGAAATAATAGATGAATTAGAAAATGTGAAAAGAGGATGTTATGCAGGCGCAGTTGGTTACTTTTCCTTTGATGGCAATATGGATACATGCATAGCAATAAGAACGCTTGTAATAAAGGATCAAAAGGCATATGCACAGGCAGGCGGGGGAATTGTCTATGATTCAATACCTGAAAATGAATATCAGGAAAGTCTCAATAAGTCAAGAATTTTAAGGGAAGTGATATAAATGATTCTTATGATAGATAATTATGATTCCTTTACTTATAACCTCTACCAATATGTTGGCGAGATATATAAGGATATAAAGGTTGTTAGGAATGATGAAATTACGATCCAAGATATAAAGGAAATGGACTTAGAAGGAATAATAATTTCTCCAGGACCAGGAACACCTAATAATGCTGGAATATCAGTAGATGCCGTTAGAAGTTTTGCTGGAGAGGTTCCAATGCTTGGCATATGCCTTGGACATCAAGCTATTGCAGAAGCATTTGGTGGAAAGATTGTAGGTGCAGATGAAATAATGCATGGGAAAACATCAATAGTAAAGCATAATGGTAAAGGTCTTTTTGAAGGAGTAAAAAACCCACTTAAAGTAATGAGATATCATTCGCTTATTGCAGACAAAGAAGAGTTGCCAGAAAGTCTTAAAATTACAGCTAAAACTGAAGATGGAGTAATTATGGGAATAAAGCATGTTGATTATAAGGTATATGGACTTCAATTTCACCCAGAATCATATTTTACTGAAGGTGGAAGAAAGATAATAGAAAATTTTTTAGGAGGTATTTGTAATGTTAAGTGAAGTAATAAAGAAGGCAACTGCATATGAAAACTTGACAGAAGATGAAGCCTATGAGGCAGTAAATAAAATAATGGATGGAAGTGTGGAGCCAGCTCAAATGGCGGCATTCTTAGTGGCTTTAAAAATGAAGGGTGAGACTGCAGAAGAGATAACGGGTGCTGCAAGGGCAATGAGGGAACATGCTTTGAGGGTTGAATTAAAATCATCATATGCCATTGATACCTGTGGCACAGGCGGCGATGGAGCTAAAACCTTTAATATATCTACAGCAGCTTCAATCATAGCAGCGGCAGGTGGAGTGAAGGTAGCAAAGCATGGCAATAGATCAGTATCAAGTAAAAGTGGAAGTGCAGATGTTCTAAGTAAACTTAATATAGATATAGAGCTTAATCAGAAAGAAGTAGAAAAATCTATTGATGAAAAAGGGATGGGGTTTATATTTGCGCAGGTCTATCATAAAGCAATGAAAAATGTAGGACCAGTTAGAAAGCAGCTTGGCGTTAGAACGTTATTTAATATTCTTGGACCAATTACTAACCCTTGCGATTTAAAGGGTCAAGTTTTAGGCGTATATGATAAAAAGCTTGTAGATGTGGTTTCGAAGGTACTTTTAAAACTTGGAAGAGAAAGAGCAATTGTTATGCACGGAAGTGACGGACTTGATGAAATAACAACTACAGGTGAAACTTATATTACTGAAATAAGAAACAATGAGATGAAAAGTTATACAATTAGTCCAGAGGAATTTGGAATTAAAAGATCAGTTTTAAATGACATAGAAGGTGGAACGCCAGAGGAAAATGCACATATTATTTTAGATATATTAAAAGGTAAAAAAGGACCTAAGAGAGATATAGTTGTTTTAAACAGTGCAGCAGCACTTTATGTTGGTAAGGCTGTAGATGACTTGAAAACTGGAGTAAAGCTTGCTGAGAAGCTTATAGATGATGGATCTGCATATAAGAAATATGAGGAGCTTATAGGAGCGTGAAAGAATGATATTAGATGAAATTGTAGCTAATAAATTAAAGCAGTTAAAAGAAGAAAAAAGCATAATTAACGAGGAAAAAATGCAGCAGCTCGCCTATGAATGTGATAAACCAATAAGAAATTTTAAAGCAGCTATAAACAAAGAAAAAATATCAATAATAGCAGAAATTAAGAAGGCTTCACCATCAAAAGGTATAATACTTGAAGAATTTGATCCATGTAAAATTGCAAGGCTTTATGAAAAAATTGATATTAATGCTATATCTGTTTTGACAGAGAGAAAATATTTTCTTGGTAAAGATGAATATATAAACAAGGTAAAGGAGATATCAACAAAGCCTGTACTTAGAAAGGACTTTATTGTGGATAAGTATCAGCTATATCAAGCAAGGGCTATAGGTGCAGATGCGGTGTTATTAATAGCTGCGGTACTTAAGGATAAACTTCAAGATTTCTATAAAAAGGCATTAGAGCTTGGCTTACATTCTATAACAGAGGTGCATAATGAAAAAGATGTAAAGCTTGCGGTGGAGGCTGGATGCAGCGTTATAGGAATAAATAATAGAGATTTAAGAGATTTTTCAACTGATTTGAGAACAACAGAGAAGCTTTTAAAGTATGTACCTAAGGAGACTGTAACGGTTTCGGAAAGTGCCATAAAAACTGCTGAGGACATTAAATATGTTGCTTCACTGGGAGTGAGTGCTGTGCTTATTGGTGAGGCATTTATGCGAAATATAAATAAAAAAGCTTATATAAGTCAATTTTTAGAGGAAGCAAAAAAAATGTAATATTTGCTCATAGTGAAAATTCATATAGTTTTACAAAAAAATTTTTTATTACGAAATAAGTCGGAATATTCAAATAAATGTAAAAGGGGGAAACATGGTAAAAGTAAAAATTTGCGGCATAAAAAGCAAAAAAGATGTAGAAATAGTAAATAAGTATATGCCAGATTATGTAGGACTTGTGTTTGCAGATAGCAGTAGAAAGGTTAACGTTGAAAGTGCAAGTTTATTTTTGGAAGGACTACAGAAGGATATAAAAAAAGTAGGTGTTTTTGTTAATGAGGATTATGAAAAGGTAAAAAATATTGCAAATACATTAAAGCTTGATATACTTCAGTTCCATGGCAATGAAGGTAATGAATATATTAAAAAATTTAAAGGTTATGAAGTGTGGAAAGCATATAGTTTAAATTCTGAAAAGGATATTGAAATTATAAGAAAATGCTGTGCGGATGCTTTTCTAATTGATAGTAAAAGTGGAAATAAAATCGGTGGAACAGGACAAGTATTCGATTGGAGCTTACTTAAAAAAATAAAAAATTATATCGAAAAGCCAATAATTGTAGCAGGAGGTCTAAATGAAGATAATGTTGAAATATGCATAAAAAAACTTAATCCGTTCGCAGTAGATGTATCAAGTGGTGTAGAAACTAAAGGCTTTAAAGATGAAATTAAAATAAGAAATTTTATAATGAAAGTGAGGAAATTTTAATGGATGGAAGATTTGGAATATATGGGGGGCAATACGTTCCAGAAACTATAATGAATGCTATAGAAGAGCTTGAAGTGGAGTATAACAAGGCAATTAATGATGAAAGCTTCATAAATGAGTATAAATACTATCTCAGGCAGTATGTTGGAAGAGAAACTCCACTCTATTTTGCAGAAAATATGACCAAAGATTTAGGTGGAGCTAAGGTGTATTTGAAGAGAGAAGATTTAAATCATACTGGTTCTCATAAGTTAAACAATGCTCTTGGTCAAGTTCTTCTTGCAAAAAGAATGGGTAAGAAAAAAGTAATAGCTGAGACTGGGGCAGGACAACATGGGGTTGCAACGGCCACAGCAGCAGCTTTATTTGGACTCGAATGTGAAGTGTTTATGGGAGAAGAAGATGTTAAAAGACAAGCACTTAATGTATTTAGAATGAAAATTTTGGGCGCTAAGGTTAACTCAGTAAAATCAGGTTCTTGTACTTTAAAAGACGCTATAAACGAAGCTATGCGAAATTGGGTAACGAACATAGAAAGTACTTATTATGTAATTGGTTCTGTAATGGGACCGCATCCTTATCCTACAATAGTTAAAGATTTTCAAAAGATAATAGGAGAAGAAATAAGAGAGCAAATGTTAGAAGCAGAAAATAAGCTTCCAAACTATGTAATTGCATGTGTTGGTGGTGGAAGTAATGCTATGGGAGCATTTTATAATTTTATAGAAGATGAAGGAGTAAAGCTTATAGGAGTTGAAGCAGCTGGGTTAGGTGTAGATACAAATATGAACGCAGCAACACTTACTAAGGGTAGTGTAGGTATAATACATGGAATGATGACATATGTGCTTCAGGATGAAGATGGACAGATAACACCAGCTTACTCTGTTTCAGCAGGACTTGATTACCCTGGGGTTGGTCCACAGCACTCATATCTAAAAGATTCAAGTAGAGCACAATATGAGACAGTTACAGATAAAGAAGCACTTGAAGCATTTTTATATTTATCAGAGAAGGAAGGAATTATACCAGCACTTGAAAGTTCTCATGCTGTAGCTTATGCAATGAAATTTGTTCCGAAGCTTCCTAAGGATAAGATTGTGGTTATAAATCTTTCTGGAAGAGGAGATAAGGATGTGAACACTGTTATGGAAAATATGGAGGGATTAGATCATGAAAAATAGGATAGATTTAAAATTCCAGGAATTAAAAGAGTTAAATAAAAAAGCAATGATAGCATTTGTTACAAGTGGATATCCTGATATAAATACAACTGAAGATATTATTTTGAAAATTGCCTCTTCTGGAAGCGATATAATAGAACTTGGGATACCGTATTCAGACCCAATTGCCGACGGACCAATTATTCAAACAGCATCTGCTAAAGCACTCAAAAACGGTATAAAGATAGATGACATAATGGGAATGGTATCAAATGTTAGAAAGAAGACGGAAGTGCCATTAGTATATATGACTTACTTTGGCAATGTATATAAATATGGTGTAGAAAGATTTATGAAAAGTTCTAAGGAAGTAGGCACTGATGGAGTGATAATACCAGATTTACCTGTTGAAGAAAGAGGTGAAATTGTAAAAGTAGCTTCTCAATATGGTGTTCATATCATACCACTTGTTGCACCAACATCAGAAAATAGAATAAAGAGTATTGTAAAAGAAGCTAGTGGCTTTATATACTGCGTATCAACAAATGGGGTTACAGGTATGCGAAGTAAATTAGCTGGTAACTTAGAGGAATACATTTCTTTAGTATCAAAGTATACTGAGGTTCCTAAGTGTATAGGCTTTGGTGTGTCCAATGCTGAGATGGCGAAGAACATAAAAAGTTATTGTGATGGAGTTATCATAGGAAGCGCTATAATGAAAATAATAGAGGAAGAGACTGACAAAGAAAAAATGTTAAATAAAGTTGGAAAATTTGTTTATTCTATTAAAGAAGTACTATAAAAATGTAATATGGATTGAAGAGTGCAGAGTATAGCTTAGGAAATATACCTTTACTGTATTTTGTGCTCTTTAATCTAATAAAATATTTTAGCCAATTTAAATAATAGAAATAGTTTAACTTATATATAGTCCTTGAGTATGATATAATCATCTTTAGAAATTAAAATATAAGGAGATAATTTTTAATGGACTTTGAAATTTTTAGAAATAAATTTTCTAAAGACAGAGCAAATCAGCTTAATCCATTAGTATTGGCTTTTATTGGCGATGCTGTTTATGAAAACTTTATTAGAATATACTTGGTAGATAAAAATGTGAATATGAATGTACATAAGCTTCATGTAAAGGCTATAGGATTTGTAAAGGCACATGCTCAAAGTGAATTTATGAAAAAGCTTTTAGAAGAGCTTACTGAGGAAGAAATAAGCATATATAAGAGAGGAAGAAATGCTAAATCTGGGACTTCACCTAAGAACGCAGATATATGTGAATATAGAACTGCTACTGGATTTGAAGCTCTTATTGGATATTTGTACATAACTGAGCAAATGGAAAGATTAAATTATCTTTTAGGCAGAGTAATTGACATATAGAAGTTTTTAGGGGTGAGTTTAACTTGAGAATAACAAATTTTGAAGAAGTAGGCTTAGATAAATTAGAAGAATGGATAAAAAAACAAGGAAAAGACAATATATATAAAGATGATTTAAAAGAACTTTTAAAATACGCTAATGTGGCCTTTGTACTTGAAGGTATAGATAGAGTTCAGAGTACTCTTATTTGCGAACTAAAAGCTTCTTATGTTCAGCAAAGTCAAAGATATGTAACAATGAAGGAAGATTCATATATAATTCCTAAGCTTAAGGGTGAAGATTATGCAAAAGCAAAACAGCTTATAAGCAAGGCTTTTTTGTTATATGATAAAATGTCTAAACTTAAGGATAGTGAAATTAAAGGTCGACCTAAGGTTGAAAACTATTTATATGGAATACCTATTGAAGATGCTAGATATATTATTCCATTAGCTGCAAAAACTAATATTAGTGTGGCAATGAGCGCAAATAAATTATTAGACTTATTTTATTTATTTAATGATGTTAGGTATGAAAATATTTTTAAAGATATTAAAGTTGAATTTGTAAAATTGCTGCCGCATAATTTGGGTTCACTATTAATGAATTTGAATAAAAAAAATAATTATGACAAAGAAAAGAGTTTTTATAAAACTGAATTTGATAAAATAGATAGTAAAAATAATATGGTGCTTTTAAATTCATTTAAAAACCTTGATTTAAAGGTTGGAGTTGGAGCGATAACAAGTACTCACGGAAAAACTCCTTCCGAGGTTATGGAATTGTGGGGCAATGATGGATTAAAAAAAGCTCAAGAGGTAACAGATAGAGTGCTTGGCTATGGACATGATAGTATAGCAGAACAAGCTAGAACTACCTTTGGAATGATGTGCAGCATGGTTACTTATCATCAGCAAATAAGGCATAGACTATCAGAAAATTATCGTGAAGAATTAGTTGATATTATTACAGATAGAAGCAGAGAAGTAATTGTTCCAGAAACTATAAAAAAATCAGCTTTTTATGATGAGTTTATGCAGATAGTTAGTGAATTTGAAGACTTTAGATTATATATTGCTAGAAATTATAGCAGTGATATTGCTTTAAGCTTTTTGCTAAATTGTGATCAAGTTAAATTAATAATATCTACAAATGCAAGAATAGATGTTAAAATGTTGTCAGAACGAATTTGCCTAAATGCACAGTGGGAAATAAGAGAACTATCTACTAAAAAGTTAAATGAGTTAAGAAAACTTTCAAAAGTACTTTACATAAAGGCACTGCCGCCTTGTGTATATGGGAAATGCAAGGAAGGAAAGCTAACCTGCGGGAAACAAGTTCTTATGAAAGAAAAATTTGCAGAACACTAATGCAATGGATATCACATCTTTAGAAGGGAGAAAGAAATGGAAAAAGAAAATTTGATAGAAGGAAGAAATGCTGTAATAGAAGCTTTAAAGGGTGATACAACTATTGAAAAATTATTTGTAGCAAGTGGCACAAAGGAAGGTTCTATAAATGTAGTTTTAGCAAAGGCAAAAGAAAAAGGAATAACAGTTAAATTTGTAGATAGAAAAAAGCTTGATCAAATGTCTCAAACGCATTCGCATCAAGGAGTAATAGCTGAAACAACACCATATAAATATTACGAACTTGATGATATTTTAGAATATGCTAAGGAGAAAAATGAAGCTCCATTTATAGTGATTTTAGACGAGATTGAAGACCCTCATAATTTGGGATCTATAATAAGAACAGCAGAGGTTTGTGGTGTTCATGGAATTATAATTCCTAAAAGAAGAAATGTAGGAGTAACCTCTGTGGTTTATAAGACATCAGCAGGAGCTGCCCAGCATATGAAGATTGCTAAGGTTAATAATATTAATTCTGCCATAGATAAATTGAAGGAAAATAACATATGGATTTATGGTGCTGAAATGGAAGGAAAGGAATATTGCTTTGATGCAGATTTAACTGGACCGGCTGCACTTGTTATAGGAAGTGAAGGACAAGGAATGATGAGGCTTACAAAGCAAAAGTGCGATGTTCTTGTAAAAATACCAATGGTAGGAAGAATTTCATCTTTGAATGCATCTGTTGCAGGAGGAATAATTATGTATGAAATTCTTAAGCAAAGAATAAAAAGAGGGTAAAACCTTGAAAACAATATTTGTTGATGGATATAACGTAATAAATAGTTGGGGAGAACTAAAAAAAATAAAAAATGGCATAAATTTAGAAAGTGCAAGAGAAAAGCTTATTGAAATTTTAATAGACTATTCTGAGTTTAAAGGTTATAAGATTTTTTTGGTTTTTGATGGACATCTAATACAAGGAAATTTTGGGGAAAAAACTAAAGTTACAAAAAATTTAATTGTAGTATATACAAAAGAAGCAGAAACAGCAGACAGTTTTATTGAGAAATATGTGAATAGAATTGGAAGAAAGTATGAAGTTTGTGTTGTTACGTCCGATAATCTAGAACAGCAGATTGTTTTTCAAAGAGGGTCTACAAGAATGTCATCTATCGAGTTTTATAATGAGGTTATAAATGTTAAAGTTAAAATAAGTTCAAAAGCACAAAAAATTGCTAGTGAAAAAAAATACAATAGAATAGAAGATCGGCTTGATACTAGTATTTATGAGAAGTTGGATAAAATTAGAAAAAATGATAAAAATAGTTGACTTGTAAAATAGTGCTAATATATAATTACAATGTTAAAGTAATTATACTTGGGGGGGGATATAGTTGGATAATGATGCGATTGTAAATAGTGCTGATGCTGAATATGAAGATAAAATAGATGAAGAGATAGTTATGATGGCAAAGTCAGGAGATACAAAATCTCAGGAGTATCTAATAAATAAATATCAAAATTTCGTGAAAGCTAAATCTAAATCTTACTTTCTTATAGGTGCAGATAAGGAAGACATATGTCAAGAGGGAATGATTGGACTATATAAAGCTATAAGAGATTTTAAGCCAAATAAACTATCATCGTTTAAGGCCTTTGCAGAGCTATGCATAACAAGGCAAATAATAACCGCAATTAAGACGGCTACAAGGCAAAAGCATATACCATTAAACACTTATATTTCCCTAAATAAGCCGATATATGATGAAGAATCTGATAGAACCCTATTTGATGTAATATCTAGCTTAAAGGTGGCTGATCCAGAAGAACTTATCATAAGTAAAGAGGAAGTTAAAAAAATTAAAAATGGTATAGGAGAAGTATTATCTGATTTAGAAATGGAAGTACTTATGTATTACTTAGAAGGAAAATCATATCAGGAAATAGCTTGTGATTTGGATAGAGGTGCGAAGTCGATAGATAATGCGCTCCAGCGTGTAAAAAGGAAGTTAGAAAAGTGTCTCGAAAAAAGATAAGCTTTGTATTGACAAAGAAAATTCTTGATAGTAAAATAAGTAATTGTTACGTGATTATTAAATGTTAAATTTATTTGCGTAAATATGCGGGAGTAGCTCAGTGGTAGAGCACTAGCTTCCCAAGCTGGGTGTCGCGGGTTCGATACCCGTTTCCCGCTCCAAATGGATATTGCCCATGTAGCTCAGCAGGTAGAGCGTCACCTTGGTAAGGTGGAGGTCACCAGTTCAAATCTGGCCGTGGGCTCCAAAGGTTAATTACATACAATACACCAGGAACAGTTTACATGAATAAAACTGTGAATTTCATCATGGAATTGGTGAACCATTTATTATTAAGGAGGAACCAGAAATGGCAAAGGAAAAATTTGAAAGAAACAAACCACATGTAAACATAGGAACAATAGGACACGTAGATCATGGTAAGACAACATTAACAGCAGCAATCACAACAATACTAGCAAAAGAAGGAAAAGCACAAGCATTTAAGTATGACGAAATTGATAAAGCACCAGAAGAAAAAGAAAGAGGAATAACAATCAACACAGCACACGTTGAGTATGAAACAGAAAATAGACACTATGCACACGTAGACTGTCCAGGACATGCTGACTATGTAAAGAACATGATAACAGGAGCAGCACAGATGGATGGAGCAATACTAGTAGTAAGTGCAGCAGATGGTCCAATGCCACAAACAAGAGAGCATATACTATTAGCATCAAGAGTAGGAGTACAATATATAGTAGTATTCTTAAATAAAGCAGACCAAGTAGATGATCCAGAATTAATCGACTTAGTTGAAATGGAAGTAAGAGAATTATTAAATGAATATGGATTCCCAGGCGATGACACACCAATCGTAGTAGGAAGTGCATTAAAAGCATTAGAAAATCCAGATGATGCAGAAGCAATAAAACCAATAAAAGATTTAATGGCACAAGTAGATGAGTATATCCCAACACCAGAAAGAGCAACAGATAAGCCATTCTTAATGCCAATAGAAGATATCTTCACAATCACAGGAAGAGGAACAGTTGCAACAGGAAGAGTTGAAAGTGGAATATTACACGTTGGAGACGAAGTAGAAATAGTAGGATTAAGTGATGAAACTAGAAAAGTAGTAGTAACTGGAGTAGAAATGTTCAGAAAGTTACTAGACGAAGCAATGGCAGGAGATAACATCGGAGCATTATTAAGAGGCGTACAAAGAGAAGACATCGAAAGAGGTCAGGTATTAGCAAAACCAGGATCAGTAACACCACACCATAAATTTGTAGGTCAGGTATACGTATTAAAGAAAGAAGAAGGCGGAAGACATACACCATTCTTCAACGGATATAGACCACAATTCTACTTCAGAACAACAGACGTAACAGGAACAATCCAGTTACCAGAAGGAGTAGAAATGGTAATGCCAGGAGACCACATAGACATGACAGTTGAATTAATAACAAAAGTAGCAATGAATGAAAACTTAAGATTTGCAATAAGAGAAGGCGGAAGAACAGTAGGTTCAGGAGTTGTTACTACTATTTTAGAATAAATTACTCTTACGAACGGATTGGGTGAGCCTAATCCGTTCGTGTATGATTATAGAGATTTTTTATATCGTTATTAAGACAATTTATTTATAAATATTACATAATTAAAAAATAATGCTAGAAAAATTAGTTGACATATATACTACATTATGATAAATTAATAAGGTAGTGCATATTTTCAGAAAAATTGAGTTTTTCTGCAGTAACTGGGAGGTGTAGATTGTGAGAGTAAAAGTAACATTAGCATGTACAGATTGCAAACAGAGAAATTATAATACAATGAAAAACAAAAAAAATAATCCAGACAGGTTAGAAATGAGAAAATATTGTCCATTTTGCCACAAACATACACTTCATAAAGAAACAAAATAGGTAATTGACCGTATTTTGTAATAACTTTTAGGATGTGAATAAAAATGGCTGCTAATGTAAAAAATGATAATGTAAAGAAATCACCATTAAAAGGTTTCATTGGATTTTTTAAAGACCTTGCAAATGAAACACATAGAATTACGTGGCCTTCAAAGGAAGATACTAAAAAATCTACAATATCGGTAATAGTATTTTGTGCTATATGTATAGCACTAGTGGCAGTGTTGGATTATGGCTTTAATAACCTCTTTAGGGTGATCTTTAAGTAAGATGAAAGGGAGGTTATAGGTTCAGGGTGTTCCTGTTCCTTTGATTATGAGTGAAAGAGTTAGATGGTATGTTGTTCATACATATTCAGGGTATGAAAATAAGGTAAAAGCTAATATTGAAAAAACTATTGAAAATAGAAATCTTCAAAATCTTATCTTTGATATACAAGTTCCGTTACAAGAGGAAATTGAAGAAAAAGATGGAAAAAAGAAAATAACGTTGAAAAAAGTATTCCCTGGTTATGTACTTATAAAAATGCTTATGACTGATGAGTCTTGGTATGTTGTTAGAAATACAAGAGGATGTACCGGATTTGTTGGACCTGGATCAAAACCAGTTCCTTTGACAGATGAAGAAGTTGAATCTATGGGTATAAAGGAAAAGGTTGTTGATATTGATGTTAAGGTTGGAGAAAATGTAAAAGTTATCTCGGGACCACTTTTAGATCAGGTTGCATTAATTCAGGAAATAAACTTTGAAAAGCATAAGATTAAAGGTTTAGTTAACATGTTTGGCAGGGAAACTCCTGTTGAACTTGATTTTAATCAAATAGAAAAATTGGATTAAAATATCCAATGATTTAATTACATTAGGAGGTGTATGTTTTATGGCAAAGAAAGTAGTAGGTTTAATAAAACTACAATTGCCTGCAGGAAAGGCAACTCCAGCTCCACCAGTTGGTCCAGCACTTGGACAACACGGTGTAAATATCATGGCATTTTGTAAAGAATACAATGCTAAAACTGCTAATCAGGCAGGATTAACAATACCAGTTGTGATTACAGTTTATCAGGATAGATCTTTTAGTTTTATATTAAAGACTCCTCCAGCAGCTGTATTAATTAAAAAAGCATTAGGAATAGAAAGTGGTTCAGGTGTTCCTAACAAAACTAAAGTTGGAAAATTAACTAAAGACCAACTTAAGCAAATTGCTGAAACAAAAATGCCAGATTTAAATGCAGCATCATTAGAAGCTGCTATGAACATGATAGCTGGAACTGCAAGAAGCATGGGTGTAGAAGTAGAAAAATAATACGTCTTTAAAATTGTGGGAGGTATAACTTTTGTTGTGCCATTATTACCACGAGGGAGGAATAAAAATGGGAAAGAATTATGTGGAGAGTGCAAAGCTCGTTGATAAAAATGCTTTGTACACACCAGAAGAAGCAATGGATTTAGTTGTAAAAACATCTAAAGCTAAATTCAATGAAACTGTTGAAGCTGCAATAAGACTTGGTGTAGATCCAAGACATGCAGATCAGCAAGTAAGAGGTGCTATAGTATTACCTCATGGAACAGGTAAAGAAGTAAAAGTATTAGTTTTTGCAAAGGGCGATAAAGCAAAAGAAGCTCAAGATGCAGGAGCAGATTATGTAGGCGCAGAAGAATATGCTACTAAAATACAAAATGAAAATTGGTTTGATTTTGATGTAGTTGTTGCAACACCAGATATGATGGGTGTAGTAGGAAGATTAGGAAGAGTGTTAGGACCTAAAGGTTTAATGCCAAACCCAAAATCAGGAACAGTTACATTTGATATTGCAAAAGCATTATCAGAAATCAAAGCTGGTAAAGTTGAATATAGAGTTGATAAAACTGCTATAATTCACGTTTTAATTGGAAAGAGCTCATTTGGAACTCAAAAGCTAGCTGAAAACTTTCATGTATTAATGGAAGCTATAGTAAAAGCTAAACCAGCTTCAGCTAAAGGTCAATATATTAAATCTGTAGCAGTTTCATCTACAATGGGACCTGGAATAAAAGTTAATCCAGTTAAAGTTTTAGATTAGTATTGATTTTTTAGTTTAAGTATTATATACTTTTAAAGTCAAATAGTAAATACTCCGTAGATAGTAGGTGCTTTAAAGCGTAAAGGGAAACCAACCTACCGAGGATTCCGATATATATGAATATATGGTCTCTTCGAGTTTTACGGAGAGGCCTTTGATTTTATTATAAAGTATTTTGAATTTTTAATAGAGCAGTTTAATACTGTGAGGAGGTGGATACACAGTGCCAAATAAAAACAGAGAATTAAAAGAACAAAAAATTGCTGAAATAAAAGAAAAAATGGATAAGGCTCAAGCTTTGATATTAGTTAAATATCAAGGATTAAATGTTGAAGAAGATACTGCACTTAGAAAACAATTAAGAGAAGCTGGTGTTGAATATAAAGTATATAAAAATACTTTAGCTAGTAGAGCAGCAAAGGAATTAGGTCATGAAGGAATAACTAAATTCTTTGAAGGACCAATAGCAGTAGCATTAGGTTATGATGATGTTACAGCTCCAGCAAGAATATTAAATGACTTTGCTAAAGAACATAAAGCTTTGGAACTTGTTGCAGGATTGGTGAATGGTGAAGAGTTTGATGCTAATAAGGTAAAAGAACTTGCATCAGTACCACCAAAGGAAGTTCTTATTGCAAAACTTCTTGGAAGCTTCAATGCTCCATTATCAAAACTTGCTTACTTATTAAGTGCAATTTCAGACAAGAAACAGGCTGAAGAGCAAGCATAATAAAATTATAAAAATAAATTAGAAATGAAAAATTCGGAGGTGCTATATATAATGGTAAAAGAAGAAATTATAGAAGCTATAAAAGGTATGACTGTATTAGAATTAAATGAATTAGTAAAAGCTTGTGAAGAAGAATTTGGAGTAAGTGCTGCAGCTCCAGTAGCAGCAGCAGGCGCAGCAGGTGCAGCAGGTGCAGCAGCTGAAGAAAAAACTGAATTTGATGTAGTATTAGCAGAAGCTGGTGCTCAGAAGATAAAAGTTATAAAAGCAGTTAGAGAAGCAACTGGTTTAGGATTAAAAGAAGCTAAAGAATTAGTTGATGGAGCTCCTAAGACAGTTAAAGAAGCAGTAGCTAAAGAAGAAGCAGAAGCTATGAAAGCTAAACTTGAAGAAGCTGGTGCAAAAGTAGAATTAAAATAGTTAGAAGTATTAACTAGAAAAGAGCACTCGTAAGGGGGCTCTTTTTTTAGAGTCATCAACTATAAATGGTTAAACATATGATAAGTGTGAAAATTTAACTGCATTACAATAAGCAGCAATAATATATTAAAATTATAATTTATATTGACTTTTAATCTTTCGTGTGATAAAATAACTAAATGCGAAGATTTATATGTTTTTTATAAAATATTCTAATTCAACTGAATTTTTAGTGTGAATGTGGATATAATAAAAAGATAGTTATTGTAAACAATCCAAAAATGTGCTTAAAGAAAGGTCATTTTTGGTTATTTTAGTTTATACAAGGGGTGAAGGCTAATGATACATCCTGTCCAAGTCGGTAAGAGAACAAGAATGAGTTTTTCAAAACTCAATGAAATTGGTAAGATGCCAAATCTTATTGAAGTTCAGCTAGATTCTTATAAGTGGTTTTTAAATGAAGGTCTTCAAGAAATATTTGATGATATCAATCCAATTCAAGACTATGCTGGTAATCTTGTATTAGAGTTTATTGGTTATAAACTTGATATGGAAAATATTAAATATTCTATTGAAGAGTGTAAGGAAAGAGATACAACTTATGCGGCACCACTAAGAGTTAAAGTTAGACTCTTAAACAAGGAAACTGGTGAAGTTAAAGAACAAGAGGTATTTATGGGAGATTTCCCATTAATGACTGAACAAGGAACATTTGTTATAAATGGTGCAGAAAGAGTTATTGTAAGTCAGCTCGTAAGGTCACCAGGAGTTTATTACAATTATACTGTTGATAAGACAGGAAAGAAGTTATATTCATCTACTGTAATTCCTAATAGAGGTGCATGGCTTGAATATGAAACAGATTCCAATAGTGTTGTTTATGTTAGAATTGATAAAACAAGAAAACTACCTATTACAATTTTAGTTAGAGCTATGGGATTTGGTTCTGATGCAGAAATAATAAACTACTTTGGCGATGAAGAAAGGCTAAAATCTACAATAGAAAAGGATAATACTAAAACACGTGAAGAGGCACTTCTGGAAATATATAAAAGGTTAAGACCAGGTGAGCCACCAACAGTTGATAGTGCAGTTTCACTTATAGACTCTCTGTTTTTTGATCCTAAGAGATATGATTTGTCAAGGGTTGGAAGGTATAAGTTTAATAAGAAATTGGCTATAAGCCTTAGACTTATAAATAAGACAGCAGCAAAGGATGTAATAAATTCAGAAACTGGAGAGATTTTAGTACAAAAAGGTGAAAGAATAACAAGGGAAAAGGCCCTCGAAATTCAAAATTTAGGGATAAATTCTGTAGATATAGTTGTTGATGATAAAGTTATTAAAGTAATTGGTAATAATTTTGTCAATATTAAGAATTACATAAAATTTGATATCAATGATTTGAATATTAAGGAAATGGTTCATTATCCAGTTTTAAAAGAGATTTTAGACAATTATGAAGGCGAAGAGAATATAAAAGAACAGTTAAAGAAAAACATTCATAGACTTATTCCAAAGCATATAATTAAAGATGATATATATGCAACTGTAAGTTATGAATTGGGATTGGCTTATGAAGTTGGTGATGTTGATGACATTGACCATTTGGGTAATAGAAGACTTAGGTCAGTAGGAGAATTATTACAGAACCAATTTAGAATTGGACTTTCAAGAATGGAAAGAGTAGTCAAGGAAAGAATGACTATACAAGATCAAGAAGTCATAACTCCTCAGGCACTTATAAATATAAGACCAGTTGCAGCGTCTATAAAAGAATTCTTCGGAAGTTCTCAGCTTTCACAATTCATGGATCAGACTAACCCTCTTTCTGAATTGACACATAAAAGAAGATTGTCAGCTTTAGGACCAGGAGGACTTTCAAGGGAAAGAGCTGGATTTGAAGTAAGAGATGTTCATCACTCACATTATGGAAGAATGTGTCCTATAGAAACACCAGAAGGTCCTAATATAGGACTTATAAACTCGCTTGCGGCTTATGCAAAAGTAAATGAGTATGGTTTTATAGAAAGTCCTTACAGGATTGTTGATAAGACAGACCATAGGGTAACCGATGAAATTCGTTACTTTACTGCAGATGAAGAAGATCAATATTTGATAGCACAAGCAAATGAGCCTTTAGATGAAGAAGGTCATTTTATAGATAAAAAAATAACTGTAAGAATTCCTGATGATGTTTTAATAGTTCCATACACAGAAGTTGATTTAATGGATATTTCTGCAAGGCAAATTGTATCGGTAGCTACTGCTATGATTCCATTTCTTGAAAATGATGATGCCAGCCGTGCACTAATGGGTTCAAACATGCAGCGTCAGGCAGTACCGTTGTTAAAGCCTGAAGCACCTGTTGTTGGAACTGGAATAGAGTATAAGGCAGCAGTTGATTCGGGAGTACTTCCTAAGGCAAGAAATGCTGGAGTTGTTGATTATGTAAGTGCAAATGAGGTTAGAGTAAGAAGAGATAAAGACGGAGGAATTGATACTTATAAACTATTAAAGTTTAAAAGATCAAACTCAGGAACTTGCATAAATCAAAGACCTATAGTTAATAAGAACGAAAGAGTAGAAGTGGGTACAGTATTATCTGATGGACCTTCAACAGATTTAGGAGAAATAGCATTAGGAAGAAATATTAGAATGGGCTTTATAACTTGGGAAGGTTATAATTACGAGGATGCTATGCTTATTTCGGAACAGCTTGTTCGTGATGATGTATTTACTTCAATTCATATAGAGGAATATGAAGCAGAAGCAAGAGATACTAAGCTTGGACCTGAAGAAATAACAAGAGATATTCCTAATGTAGGTGAAGAAGCATTAAAGGATATAGACGAAAGAGGAATAATAAGAATAGGTGCCGAAGTTAGATCAGGCGATATATTGGTTGGAAAAGTAACACCTAAGGGTGAAACTGAGCTTACTGCAGAAGAAAGATTACTCAGAGCAATATTTGGAGAAAAGGCAAGAGAAGTAAGAGATACTTCACTTAGAGTTCCACATGGAGAAGCTGGTATAATAGTTGACGTAAAAATATTTACTAGAGAAAATGGCGATGAATTACCTCCAGGAGTAAATGAACTTGTAAGATGTTATATTGCTCAAAAGAGAAAAATATCTGTAGGAGATAAAATGGCCGGAAGGCATGGTAATAAAGGTGTTATATCAAGAGTATTGCCAGAAGAAGATATGCCATTTTTACCTGATGGTAGACCACTTCAAATATGCCTTAACCCACTTGGAGTTCCTTCACGTATGAATATAGGTCAGGTGCTAGAGGTTCATCTTGGATGGGCAGCAGCTAATTTAGGATGGCATATTGCAACGCCAGTATTTGATGGTGCACTTGAGCCTGAAATAGTAGAATGCTTGAAAAAAGCAGGATATGATGAAGACGGAAAGACTGTACTATATGATGGTAGAACAGGAGAAACTTTTGATAGTAGAGTTACTGTGGGATACATGTATATATTAAAGCTTGCACATTTGGTTGATGATAAGATACATGCTAGATCTACAGGACCATATTCATTAGTTACTCAGCAGCCACTTGGAGGTAAAGCTCAATTTGGTGGTCAGAGATTTGGAGAAATGGAAGTTTGGGCATTAGAAGCTTATGGAGCAGCTCATACTTTGCAGGAAATCTTAACTGTAAAATCTGATGATGTTGTTGGTAGAGTTAAGACTTATGAAGCTATAGTTAAGGGTGAGAATATACCTGAACCTGGAATCCCTGAATCATTTAAGGTTCTCATTAAGGAATTGCAGGCGTTGTGCTTGGATGTTAAGGTACTGACTAATGAAAATGAGGAAATTAAGCTTAAAGAATCTGTTGATGATGATACTGATGATTTAAATATCAATATAGAGGGTAATGAAGATTCACCAGAACCTCCAGTTACCGATGACTATGTCGAAGGCGATGAATCTGAACCGGATGATGAAAATTTAGATATCGATTATGATGATTTACCTTTAGATGATCTTCAAAAAGGTTTAGAACTTGAAGATTTTAATGATGAACATTAATTTGTGAAGGGAGGAGTACCCTTGGAATTAAATAATTTTGATGCATTACAAATAGGTTTAGCTTCACCTGAAAAAATAAGGGAATGGTCAAGGGGAGAAGTTAAAAAGCCTGAAACTATTAATTATAGAACACTAAAACCTGAAAGAGATGGTCTCTTCTGCGAGAGAATATTCGGGCCAACTAAAGATTGGGAATGCCACTGTGGAAAGTATAAGAGAATTAGATATAAAGGAATAGTTTGTGATAGATGTGGTGTTGAAGTAACTAAGGCTAAAGTAAGACGTGAGAGAATGGGGCATATAGAGCTTGCTGCCCCTGTGTCTCATATATGGTATTTTAAAGGAATACCTTCACGTATGGGACTTATACTTGATATGTCTCCAAGAGCTTTGGAAAAAGTATTGTATTTTGCTTCTTATGTGGTATTAGAGCCTAAAGAAACACCATTATTGAAAAAACAACTTCTCAATGAAAAAGAATATAGAGAAGCTATAGATAAATATGGTGAAGGAAGTTTTGAAGCTGGAATGGGAGCAGAATCAGTAAAAAAACTTCTTGAAGAAATAGAATTAGAACAATTATCACAAGAGTTAAAAAGTGACTTAAAGAATAGTACTGGGCAAAAGAAAATAAGAGTTATAAGAAGACTTGAGGTTGTTGAATCATTTAGACAGTCGAAAAACAAACCATCATGGATGATTATGGATGTTGTACCTGTAATACCTCCAGACTTAAGACCAATGGTTCAACTTGATGGTGGTAGATTTGCTACTTCAGATTTAAATGATTTGTACAGAAGAGTTATAAATAGAAATAATAGATTAAAAAAACTCCTTGATTTAGGTGCACCAGATATTATAGTTAGAAATGAAAAAAGAATGCTTCAAGAGGCAGTAGATGCACTTATAGATAATGGAAGAAGAGGAAGGCCTGTAACAGGACCTGGAAATAGACCTTTAAAATCTTTATCAGATATGTTAAAAGGTAAGCAGGGAAGGTTTAGACAGAATCTTCTTGGAAAACGTGTTGACTACTCAGGACGTTCAGTTATAGTTGTTGGTCCAGATCTTAAAATGTACCAATGCGGACTCCCAAAAGAAATGGCATTAGAGTTATTTAAGCCATTTGTAATGAAGAAACTTGTTGAATCAGGTATAGCACATAACATTAAAAGTGCAAAGAGAATGGTAGAAAGAGTTCAAGACCAAGTGTTTGATGTACTTGAAGAAGTAATATCAGATCATCCAGTTCTTTTGAACCGTGCGCCTACTCTTCATAGATTAGGTATTCAAGCATTTCAACCTGTACTTGTAGAAGGAAGAGCTATAAAGCTTCACCCGTTAGCATGTACTGCGTATAATGCAGATTTTGATGGTGACCAGATGGCTGTGCATGTTCCTTTATCAGTAGAAGCACAGGCAGAGGCTAGATTCTTAATGCTTGCTGCACATAATATATTAAAACCATCAGATGGTAAGCCAGTTTGCGTACCTACTCAGGATATGGTACTTGGTTCATATTATTTGACTATAGACAAAGATGGAGTAAAGGGAGAAGGAAAAGCATTCTCAAGTGTTGATGAGGCTATAATGGCTTATCAATTAGGTGAAATTGATATTCATGCAAAAGTTAAAGTTAAACTTTCAAGAGTAGTAAATGGAAAAGAAGTTATAGGTATAATAACAACAACTGTTGGAAAATTAATATTTAATGATTCTATTCCACAGGATTTGGGTTTTGTAGATAGAAGTATACCAGGAAATGAGCTTCTTATGGAAATTGACTTCCTTGTTGGAAAGAAGAATTTAGGTAAAATAATAGATAAATGTTATTTAAAATATGGTCCTACAAAAACATCTATTATGCTTGATAAGATAAAAGCAAAAGGATATCATTATTCAACTATCAGTGCTATCACAGTATCTACTTCGGATATGTCTGTTCCACCAGATAAAAAGAGACTTATGGAAGATGCTGAAAGTTCAGTTGATAAGATAACTAAGATGTACAGAAGAGGATTCATATCAGATGATGAAAGACATGAAAGAGTAATAGCTACATGGACAAAAACAACAGAAGATGTTGCAAATGCTCTTATGGATAATCTTGATAAATTTAATCCTATATTTATGATGGCGGACTCAGGAGCTAGAGGTTCTAAGAGCCAGATAAAACAGCTCGCAGGTATGAGAGGACTTATGGCTAGTCCATCTGGTAGTATTATCGAGTTCCCTATAAAATCATCCTTCAGAGAAGGTCTTGACGTATTAGAATACTTCATTTCTACTCATGGAGCTAGAAAGGGTAATGCTGATACAGCACTTAAGACGGCAGATTCAGGATACCTTACAAGAAGACTTGTTGATGTAAGTCAGGATGTAATTGTTAGAAATGAAGATTGTGGAACAAAAGAAGGATTTGAAGTTTCAGAAATTAAAGAAGGTAATGAAGTTATAGAATCTTTGGCTGAAAGATTAACTGGTAGATATTCTGCAGAGGATATAACTAATCCGGCTAATGGAGAGGTTATTGTACCAAGGGATACCTACATGGATATTAATCTTGCTGAAAAAGTAGAAAAAGCAGATATAAAGAAAGTAAAAATCAGGTCAATTTTTACTTGTGATTGTAAATATGGAGTTTGTGCAAAATGCTATGGAATGGATATGGCAACAGCACAAAAGATAGGCATAGGAGAAGCTGTAGGTATTGTGGCGGCTCAGTCAATAGGTGAACCTGGTACACAGCTTACAATGAGAACATTCCATACTGGTGGAGTTGCAGGTTCAGATATAACTCAAGGTCTTCCTAGAGTTGAGGAACTTTTCGAAGCAAGGAAGCCAAAGGGTCTTGCAATAGTTAGTGAAGTTTCTGGTACTATAAGAATAGAGGAAACTAAAAAGAAGAGAATTGTTTATGTAACAACTGAATCTGGAGAAGAAGTAAGCTATGATATACCATTTGGTTCAAGTTTAAAGGTATCTAATGGAGAAGTCATAAGTGCTGGAGATGAAATAACAGAAGGTTCAATAAACCCACACGATATACTTAGAATTAAAGGAGTAAATGCAGTTAAAAATTATTTGCTTTCAGAAGTTCAAAAAGTATATAGATTACAGGGTGTTGATATAAATGATAAGCATCTAGAAGTTGTGGTAAGGCAGATGACTAGAAAAGTAAAAGTTGAAGATTCAGGAGATACAGAATTACTTCCTGGAACTATGATTGATATGTTTGATTTCAACGAAGAAAATAGAAGAGTTGAAGACCTTGGCTTAGAACCTGCTAAGGGCAGAATTGCATTGCTTGGAATAACAAAGGCTGCACTTGCAACAGATTCGTTCTTATCAGCAGCTTCATTCCAGGAAACAACAAGAGTTCTTACAGATGCGGCAATAAAAGGAAAAGTTGATCCTTTGGTTGGTTTGAAAGAAAATGTAATCATAGGAAAACTTATTCCAGCTGGTACTGGAATGACTAGATATAAGAGCATAGAAATAGATCCAGAAGTTAATGAAGAAGAAAATTTAACTGATAAAGTAGAAGGTTAAAGATTTGTTTTGTTGACATGGCAAAATATAAATGATAAAATACAATTTGTGTGATTATATTTATTGTAGAGTCAAAGCATTGCTTTGTCTCTACCATTAATATAGGGGAGGTAAGCACAATGGTAAATAGGTTGCCGGGTAAAAGAGTAGTAGGTGTAAAGCAATCAATCAAAGCTATAAACGAAGGAATAGTTAAGATTGTGTACCTTGCAAAAGATGCAGACACAGAATTGTTTAAAAATGTTGAAAAGTTATCTAAAGAGCACTCCCTGCAAATTGTGTATGTAGATACTATGAAGGAATTAGGAAAAATGTGCAATATAGATGTAAAAGCATCTACAGCAGTTGTTCTTAAATAAGATGTTGTTTTGCATCTAAATCCGTATAAAGTTTATAAGATTATATATTTTATAAGTCTTTATATGTTTTGTTATGCTATTCACTAAATTAATATAGATAGAATTTTATAAGGAGGAGGTGTAAACATGCCAACTATAAGTCAATTAGTAAGAAAAGGCAGAAAGACATCAATAGTTAAATCCACTGCACCAGCATTAAAAGAATGTCCACAAAAAAGAGGAGTTTGTACAGTTGTAAAAACTCAGACTCCTAAAAAACCTAACTCAGCCTTAAGAAAGGTTGCCAGAGTTAGACTTACAAATGGATATGAAGTTACTGCATATATCCCAGGTGTTGGCCACAATTTACAGGAGCACAGTGTTGTTCTTATAAGAGGTGGAAGGGTTAAGGACTTACCAGGTGTTAGATATCACATAGTTAGAGGCACATTAGATGCTGCTGGCGTTGCTGATAGAAAACAGGCTAGGTCAAAATACGGTGCTAAGAAACCAAAGCAAAAGTAAGGTTTTTAGTTAGTGCTATGTCTTCGGCGTTATATATAGATTATTTTTATATTAAAATTTGTTGTACATATTTTAATATGCTATTTAAATTGCAGAAGCAAAGCATTTTACGACATACTGTGTCGAGTACCGATGAACTTAAATCAAATTGTTAAGGAGGGAAGAAAAGTGCCAAGAAAAGGACATATTGCAAAAAGAGATGTATTACCAGATCCATTATATAACAGTAAGGTTGTTACAAAATTAATTAACAACATAATGTTAGATGGAAAAAAAGGAGTAGCGCAAAAAATATGCTACAACGCTTTTGATCTTTTAAAAGAAAAAACTGATAAAGAAGCTATGGAAGTATTTGAGGCAGCTATGAATAATGTAATGCCTTTACTAGAAGTTAAAGCAAGAAGAATAGGTGGTGCTACTTATCAGGTGCCTATAGAGGTTAGACCTGAAAGAAGGCAGACTTTAGGAATAAGATGGTTGTTAGATGCAGCTTTAAAAAGAGGAGAAAAGTATATGTACCAGAGACTTGCTGGAGAATTACTTGATGCTTCAAACAATACAGGAGCTGCAGTTAAAAAGAGAGAAGATACTCATAAAATGGCAGAAGCTAATAAAGCATTTGCACATTACAGATATTAGTACAAATATATTTTATTTGTATATTGCATAAAACTGTTTTAGCATTTGCTAAAGCAGTTTTATCAGATTAATTAGCACAATGAGAGGAGGAAAAAAATTGGCTAGAAAATATCCTTTGTCAAAATTTCGTAACATAGGAATAATGGCACATATTGATGCCGGAAAAACAACAACAACTGAACGTATACTTTTTTATACTGGAAAAACTCACAAGATAGGTGAAGTTCATGAAGGTGCTGCTACAATGGACTGGATGGTTCAGGAACAGGAAAGAGGTATAACAATTACTTCAGCTGCAACTACTTGTTACTGGAAGGATCATGAAATTAATATAATAGACACACCAGGACACGTAGATTTTACAGTAGAAGTTGAAAGATCTTTAAGAGTTCTTGATGGAGCTGTTGCTGTGTATGATGCTAAAGGTGGTGTTGAACCACAATCCGAAACTGTTTGGAGGCAGGCAGAAAAGTATAATGTTCCAAGAATGGCTTATATAAATAAAATGGATATAATGGGAGCTGATTTCTTCAGATCAGTTCAAATGATGAGAGACAGACTTCATGCTAATGCAGTGCCTATACAATTACCTATAGGTAAAGAAGATAACTTTACAGGTATAATAGACCTTATTAAAAATGAAGCTGTAATATATGAAGATAAATTAGGAACAGTTATGGAAGCAGAACCTATTCCTGACGATATGAAAGAATTAGCAGAAAAATACAGAGCAGAAATGATTGAATCAGTAGTAGAATTAGATGAAGATCTTATGGCAAAATACCTTGAAGGTGAAGAAATAATAGTTGAAGAAATAAATGCAACAATTAGAAAAGGTGTTATTGCTAATGAATTTGTTCCTGTAACTTGTGGTTCTTCATACAAGAATAAGGGAGTTCAACAGATGTTAGATGCAGTTGTTGAGTACTTACCATCTCCATTAGATATACCTCCTGTAAAGGGAACAAATCTTGAAGGTGAAGAAGATGAAAGAAAAGCAGACGACAATGAACCACTTTCTGCATTGGCATTTAAAATTGCTACTGACCCATTTGTAGGAAGACTTGCATTTACTAGAATTTACTCAGGAGTAATGCATAGTGGAAGTTATGTTTTAAATTCTACAAAAGGTAAGAAAGAAAGAATAGGAAGACTTGTTAAGATGCACTCAAATCACAGACAGGATGTTGAAGAACTTGAAACAGGTGAATTAGGTGCTATAGTGGGATTGAAATCCACAACTACTGGAGATACTTTATGTGATGAAGAACATCCAATAATTCTTGAAAGCATGGAATTCCCAGATCCAGTTATTGAAGTTGCTATAGAACCTAAAACAAAGGCAGATCAAGAGAAAATGGGAATTGCTCTTGCAAAATTAGCCGAAGAAGATCCAACATTTAAGACATATACTAATCAGGAAACAGGTCAAACTATTATAGGTGGTATGGGAGAACTCCATCTTGAAATAATAGTTGATAGACTTCAAAGAGAATTTAATGTTGAATGTAATGTTGGTAATCCACAGGTTGCTTATAAAGAAACTATTAGAAAAGCTGTTAAAGCTGAAGGAAAATTCATAAGACAGTCTGGTGGACGTGGACAGTACGGTCATGCCGTAATTGAAATGATGCCAACTGATGGTGATTATGAATTTGAAAATGCTATAGTTGGTGGAGCTGTACCAAAAGAATATATACAGCCTATTGACAATGGTATTCAGGAAGCTTCTCAAAGTGGTATTATAGCAGGATATCCTACTATTAACTTCAAAGTTAAGTTAGTAGATGGTTCATACCATGATGTCGATTCTTCTGAAATGGCATTTAAAATTGCAGGTTCTATGGCATTTAAAAATGCTATGTCAAAAGCAGATCCTGTACTTCTTGAACCAGTCATGAAAGTTGAAGTAACAGTTCCAGAGGAATACATGGGAGATGTTATCGGAGATATTAATGCAAGAAGAGGAAGAATTGAAGGAATGGAACCAAGAGCTGGTGCAGAAGTAATAAATGGATTTGTACCACTTTCAGAAATGTTTGGTTATGCAACAGTTCTTAGATCAAGAACACAAGGTAGAGGAACATATAGTATGGAACTTAATAGCTATGAAGAAGTTCCTAAGAATATTCAGGAACAAATAGTTGGAGAAAAAAATAAATAGTTTATTATTAAGGAGGAACCAGAAATGGCAAAGGAAAAATTTGAAAGAAACAAACCACATGTAAACATAGGAACAATAGGACACGTAGATCATGGTAAGACAACATTAACAGCAGCAATCACAACAATACTAGCAAAAGAAGGAAAAGCACAAGCATTTAAGTATGACGAAATTGATAAAGCACCAGAAGAAAAAGAAAGAGGAATAACAATCAACACAGCACACGTTGAGTATGAAACAGAAAATAGACACTATGCACACGTAGACTGTCCAGGACATGCTGACTATGTAAAGAACATGATAACAGGAGCAGCACAGATGGATGGAGCAATACTAGTAGTAAGTGCAGCAGATGGTCCAATGCCACAAACAAGAGAGCATATACTATTAGCATCAAGAGTAGGAGTACAATATATAGTAGTATTCTTAAATAAAGCAGACCAAGTAGATGATCCAGAATTAATCGACTTAGTTGAAATGGAAGTAAGAGAATTATTAAATGAATATGGATTCCCAGGCGATGACACACCAATCGTAGTAGGAAGTGCATTAAAAGCATTAGAAAATCCAGATGATGCAGAAGCAATAAAACCAATAAAAGATTTAATGGCACAAGTAGATGAGTATATCCCAACACCAGAAAGAGCAACAGATAAGCCATTCTTAATGCCAATAGAAGATATCTTCACAATCACAGGAAGAGGAACAGTTGCAACAGGAAGAGTTGAAAGTGGAATATTACACGTTGGAGACGAAGTAGAAATAGTAGGATTAAGTGATGAAACTAGAAAAGTAGTAGTAACTGGAGTAGAAATGTTCAGAAAGTTACTAGACGAAGCAATGGCAGGAGATAACATCGGAGCATTATTAAGAGGCGTACAAAGAGAAGACATCGAAAGAGGTCAGGTATTAGCAAAACCAGGATCAGTAACACCACACCATAAATTTGTAGGTCAGGTATACGTATTAAAGAAAGAAGAAGGCGGAAGACATACACCATTCTTCAACGGATATAGACCACAATTCTACTTCAGAACAACAGACGTAACAGGAACAATCCAGTTACCAGAAGGAGTAGAAATGGTAATGCCAGGAGACCACATAGACATGACAGTTGAATTAATAACAAAAGTAGCAATGAATGAAAACTTAAGATTTGCAATAAGAGAAGGCGGAAGAACAGTAGGTTCAGGAGTTGTTACTACTATTTTAGAATAGTAAAATTACAATATGTAAATATAAGCAGATTACTTATTGATTAGATAAGAATTTGACGAAAATGGGGAGAGGACGCTCTCCCTATTTTTTGTTTTAAAAAAATGTTGCAAAAGACACAAAAGCGGTGTATAATATAAGAGTTGTTATGTGAAAGTAGCGATGAAGCAAGAGGTAGCTGGACTTACGGGGAATTCTTGCTGAGTATGTCACGGTCACGAACCGGGCGACGGTATTTTGTAATTGCGTTTAGTGGTATGTATGGAACACGTGGCACAGTTTACAGAAGGTCCGTTGTTGTACGTAAGAAGTTCAAACGTGCGATGAAAAGGAGGGAATAAAATGGCAAAGCAAAAAATAAGAATCAGATTGAAGGCTTTTGATCACACAATATTAGATCAATCAGCTGAAAAAATCGTTGAAACAGCAAAGACATCAGGTGCTAAAGTATCAGGTCCTGTGCCTTTACCAACAGAAAAAGATGTTGTTACAATATTAAGATCTCCACATAAGTACAAAGATTCAAGAGAACAGTTTGAAATAAGAACTCATAAGAGATTGATTGATATAGTAAACCCATCACCAAAGACTGTTGATGCTTTAATGAGATTAGATTTACCAGCAGGTGTTGATATCGAAATCAAATTATAATTTTTAAATAATAACGGTTATGATTGCTTAGCAATCCGCTAATACGTTTGGAGGTGCTGAAATGAAAAGTGGAATACTAGGAAAAAAACTTGGTATGACTCAAATTTTTAATGAACAAGGTAAAATAGTTCCTGTAACAGTAATAGAAGCAGGTCCATGTGTGGTTGTTCAAAAGAAAACAATTGAAAATGATGGATATGAAGCTATACAAGTTGGCTTTGCAGATGTTAAAGAAAATAGAAGCAATAAGCCAGCAAAAGGACACTTTGCAAAAGCAAATACTGCTGTTAAGAAGTTCGTAAAGGAATTAAAATTAGATGATTTAAGTGCCTATGAAGTTGGTACTGAAATAAAGGCTGATGTGTTCTCAGCAGGAGAAAAAGTAGATGTATCTGGAGTATCAAAAGGTAAGGGATTCCAAGGTACTATTAGAAGATGGAATGCACATAGAGGACCAATGAGCCATGGTTCTAAATTCCATAGAGCAGTTGGTTCAATGGGAGCATCATCAGATCCATCAAGAACATTTAAAAACAAAATAATGCCAGGACATATGGGTCATGTAAATACTACAGTCCTAAATTTAGAAGTTGCTAAGGTTATACCTGAAAAGAATCTTATATTAATAAAAGGTGGAGTACCTGGACCAAATAAAGGATTTGTAGTAATTAAGAGCACAGTTAAAGCTTAAATTTAAGGAAAGGAGGATGCAGAATGCCTACTGTAGGATTATTTAATAATGAAGGACAAAAAGTTGGAGATATAGAATTGTCCGAAAAAGTTTTCGGAGCAGAAGTAAATGCAGATGCATTACACCAAGTTGTAGTTGCATTACTTGCAAACAAAAGACAGGGAACACAAAGTGCTAAAACTAGAACAGAAGTTTCTGGAGGCGGAATAAAACCTTGGAGACAAAAAGGAACAGGTAGAGCAAGACAAGGTTCAATACGTTCACCACAATGGATTCATGGTGGTATAGTGTTTGCACCAAAGCCAAGAGATTATAGAGTTTCAATTCCAAAGTCTATGAGAAGAACTGCTATGATTTCTGCTTTATCAAGTAAGGTTGCTGATAATGAAATTGTTGTTTTAGAAGATTTGAAATTTGACGCACCAAAAACAAAAGAAGCAATTAAACTTTTAAAAGCTTTTGAAGCTAAAAAAGCACTTATCGTTGTTTCTGAATCAGATGAAAATGTATATAAATCAATAAGAAATATACCTGGTGCAGCAGTAGTTCCAGCAAATAATATAAATGTATATGATATATTAAAATATGAAAAGTTTATAATAACTAAGGATGCTGTATCAAAAATTGAGGAGGTGTATGCATAATGTATACAAATAGCCATGATATACTAAGAAGACCAGTTATAACAGAAAAAAGTATGACAGAAATGGCAAACAAGAAGTACACCTTTATAGTAGATGTTCATGCAAATAAACCTCAAATAAAGAAAGCAGTTGAAGAAGTTTTTGGTGTAAAAGTTGAAGATGTCAAAACTGCAAATGTACTCGGAAAAACAAAAAGAGTTGGGGTTCATGTTGGTAAAAGACCAGACTATAAAAAAGCTATAGTTAAGTTAACAGCAGATAGCAAAGCTATAGAATTCTTTGAAGGAATGCAGCAGTAATAAAGCAGTTAGTGGCTAAAAGCCAGAAAAGCGAAAAAAAGGAGGAATAAACATGGCAGTAAAGGGTTTTAAACCTACTTCCCCTTCATTAAGGCAAATGACTATGCCTACTTTTGAAGAAATAACAACTGATGTTCCTGAAAAATCATTGTTAGTTGCTTTAAAAAGTAAAGCAGGAAGAAATGCTCAGGGAAAAATAACTGTTCGTCATAGAGGCAGTGGAGTTAAAAAGAACTATAGAATAATAGATTTTAAAAGAAATAAAGATGGTATTCCAGCTAAGGTTGCAACTATAGAGTATGATCCAAACAGATCAGCATATATAGCATTAGTTGTTTATGCTGATGGTGAAAAAAGGTACATAATTGCTCCAGTTGGATTACAAGTTGGAACTACTATTGTATCAGGACCAGATGCTGATATTAAAGTTGGAAATACACTTCCAATAATAAACATACCAGTTGGTACAGTAATTCATAATGTTGAATTAGCAGCTGGAAAAGGTGCTCAATTAGTTAGAGCAGCAGGTTCTTCTGCACAGCTTATGGCTAAAGAAGGAGAATATGCTCAGTTAAGACTTCCAAGTGGTGAAATGAGATATGTTAGACTTGAATGTAGAGCAACTATAGGAACAGTATCAAACTTAACACACGAAATTGTTAACCTTGGTAAGGCTGGAAGAAAGAGACATATGGGCATAAGACCAACTGTAAGAGGATCTGTAATGAATCCTAATGACCATCCACACGGTGGTGGTGAAGGTAAGTCACCAGTTGGAAGACCAGGACCAGTTACACCATGGGGTAAGCCAGCTCTTGGATATAAAACAAGAAAGCATAAGAAATACTCAGACAGACTTATTGTTAAGAGAAGAAATGAAAAATAGCAATTTGAAGAGAATTCTTATGTTCTCTTCAATACTATGTTCATATGAAGTTATGAAGGGAGGACAATTAAGTGAGTAGATCAGTAAAAAAAGGACCTTTTGTGAAAGAGTCATTACTAGAAAAAATAGAAGCAATGAACAAAAATGGAGAAAAGAAAGTTGTAAAAACTTGGTCTAGAAGTTCGACTATTTTTCCTCAAATGATAGGTCATACTATAGCAGTTCATGATGGTAGAAAACATGTGCCAGTTTATATAAGTGAAGATATGGTAGGACACAAGTTGGGAGAATTCGTTCTTACAAGAACCTTTAAGGGTCATGGAAATACGGAAAAGACAACATCAGTTAAATAGTATGGAAGGAGGTAGCTTTTATGGAAGCTAAAGCTATAGCTAAACACATTAGAATGTCCTCAACAAAGATTAAAATCGTTCTTGACTTAATAAGAGGAAAAGATATTAAGGAAGCATTTGCTATATTGCAGTACACACCTAAAGATGCTGCAATTGTTGTAAATAAGTTATTAAAATCTGCTGTGGCCAATGCAGAAAACAATCTAAACTTAGATGTAAATAGATTATATGTGTCAGAAGTCTATGCTTGCCAAGGTTCAACATTAAAAAGATTTCAACCTCATGCACAAGGTAGAGCTTTTCCTATAAAGAAAAGATCAAGTCACATAACATTGGTTGTAAAAGAAAGAGAATAAAGAAGGAGGGAAATAGATGGGTCAGAAAGTAAATCCAAATGGTTTTAGAGTTGGAGTTATTAAAGATTGGAATGCAAAATGGTATGCAGACAACAAAAATTTTGCAGATTATCTTGTTGAAGATAATAAAATAAGAAAATATATAAAAAGTAAACTTGTTAACTCTGGAGTTTCTAAAGTAGAAATAGAAAGAGCAGCAAAGAAAGTTAAACTTAACATATATACTGCTAAGCCTGGTATGGTTATAGGAAAAGGCGGTCAAGGAATAGAAGCATTAAAAAAAGGATTAACTACTGTAGTTAGCAATGCAAATGTATTAATTAACATAGTAGAAGTTAAAAATGCTGATGCAAATGCACAACTTATGGCAGAAAATATAGCTCAGCAGCTTGAAAGAAGAATATCATTTAGAAGAGCAATGAAACAAACAATTCAGAGAGCAATGAGATCTGGTGCTAAGGGTGTAAAAGCAGCTTGTGCTGGAAGACTTGCAGGTGCTGAAATAGCAAGAACAGAACAGTATCATGATGGAACTATTCCATTACAGACATTAAGAGCTGACATAGATTATGGATTCGCAGAGGCAGATACTACCTATGGAAAAATAGGAGTAAAAGTATGGGTATACAAAGGTGAAATTCTTCCAGTTAAAAATGTAGAGAAGAAGGAAGAAGTTAACGCATAAGGAAGGAGGAATACGTTATGTTAATGCCTAAAAGAGTTAAACATCGTAAAGTACAACGTGGTAGAATGAAAGGCAAAGCTACAAGAGGCAATTTTATCGCATATGGTGATTACGGTCTCCAAGCAGTAGAATGTGGTTGGATTAAAAGTAATCAGATAGAAGCTGCCAGAATAGCTATTAATAGATATCTTAAAAGAGGGGGAAAAATTTGGATAAAGATTTTCCCAGATAAACCAGTAACTGAAAAACCAGCAGAAACTCGTATGGGTTCTGGTAAAGGTTCACCAGAATATTGGGTAGCAGTTGTAAAACCAGGTAGAATATTATTCGAAATGTCTGGTGTTACAGAAGAGCAAGCAAGAGAAGCTCTTAGACTTGCATCACATAAACTTCCTATAAAGACTAAGTTTGTTTCAAGGAAGGACTTTGAGGAAATGGGTGGTGAAATTAATGAAGGCTAATGAATTAAGAGAAAAAACTCCTCAAGATTTAAAAGTTCAGTTAGATGATTTAAAATCAGAATTGTTTAGATTAAGATTTCAGTTAGCTACTGGTCAACTTGAAAATCCAATGAGAATAAGGGAAGTAAAAAAATCAATAGCCCAGATTAAGACCATCCAAAGAGAAGAAGAGTTGAGGGCTTAAAACAGTAGTTTTGAAAGGAGGCTTATGCAGTTGGAAAGAGGAAACAGAAAAACAAGAATAGGAAGAGTAGTATCCGATAAAATGGATAAGACAATAGTTGTCGCTGTTGAAACAAAAGTGCGTCATCCTTTATATGGTAAGACTGTGAACAGAACAACTAAATTTAAAGCTCATGATGAAAATAATGAATGCAAAGTTAATGATAAAGTGTTAATAATGGAAACAAGACCATTATCTAAAGATAAGAGATGGAGACTTGTAGAAATAGTTGAAAAAGCTAAATAATTTGTTCGAAAGGAGGGTGTCTATATGATACAAGAGCAGACTATGTTAAAGGCTGCAGATAATTCTGGAGCAAAAGAAATTATGTGTATAAGAGTTTTAGGTGGTTCCAAGAGAAAATGGGGAAACATCGGTGATATAATAGTTGCTAGCGTTAAAAGTGCAACACCAGGTGGAGTTGTCAAAAAGGGTGAAGTTGTTAAGGCTGTAATTGTTAGATCAGTTAAGGGATTAAGAAGAGCAGACGGTTCATACATAAAATTTGATGAAAATGCTGCTGTTATAATAAAAGACGATAAGCAACCAAAAGGAACTCGTATTTTTGGGCCTGTTGCAAGGGAGTTAAGAGATAAAGATTTTAATAAAATATTATCATTAGCACCTGAAGTTCTATAGTGAGGAGGTGTCTTTGAATGGCAAATAAAGTGCATATCAGAAAGCAAGATTCTGTTGTTGTTATATCAGGTAAGGATAGAGGCAAAATAGGAGAAGTTTTGGCTGTATATCCTAAAAAAGGTACTGTATTGGTTAAGGATGTAAACATAGTTGTAAAACATCAGAAACCTAATAAACAAAATATGCAGGGCGGTTTAATAAATAGAGAAGCTCCAATAAACACTTCTAAAGTTATGTTATACTGCACAAAATGTAAAACTGCTACTAGAATTAGTAAAAAGATACTTGACGATGGAACAAAAGTCAGAGTATGTAAGAAATGTGGAGAAGCATTTTAAATTCTGAAAGGAGGTCAATTTAATGATTCCAAGACTTAAAGAAAAATATGAAAAAGAAATTGTCCCAGCTTTGATGGAAAAGTTCGGATATAAAAATATAATGGAAGTACCAAAGCTCGAAAAGATCGTTATTAACATGGGTGTTGGTGAAGCTAAAGAAAATCAGAAGGTTTTAGAATCAGCTGTTGCAGATATGCAGCTTATATCAGGTCAAAAACCTGTTTTAACAAGAGCTAAAAAATCAATAGCTAATTTTAAAATAAGAGAACACATGCCTTTAGGCTGTAAAGTTACTTTAAGAAAGAACAAAATGTTTGAGTTCGCTGATAAATTAATAAATGTAGCACTTCCAAGAGTTAGAGACTTTAGAGGAGTTTCAAGCAAAGCATTTGATGGTAGAGGAAATTATGCTTTAGGAATAAAAGAACAATTGATATTCCCAGAAGTAGAATATGATAAAATAGATAAAATTAGAGGCATGGATATAATCTTTGTTACAAATTCAAAGACTGATGAAGAAGCAAGAGAATTATTAAGATTACTCGGAATGCCATTCGCTCAATAATAAGGAGGGGAATAAGATGGCGCGTAAAGCTTTAATAGAAAAATGGAAAAAAGAACCTAAGTATCCAACAAGAGCTTATACAAGATGTAAAATATGTGGAAGACCACATTCAGTATTAAAGAAATACGGAGTATGCCGTGTTTGTTTTAGAGAACTTGCGTACAAAGGTGAAATACCTGGTTGTAAAAAAGCAAGTTGGTAATATTTATTGATTGAAAGGAGGCATAATTATGAGCGGAGTTACTACAGATCCAATAGCTGATTTAATAACACGTATAAGAAACGCAAATATAGTTAAACATGAAGTTGTTGAATTACCTTCATCAAAAATAAAAAAAGCTATAGTAAATATATTGCTTAGTGAAGGTTATTTAAAGGATATAGAGGAATATACAGACGGTGTTGTACCTATGCTTAGATTATCTATGAAATATGGAAAAGGCAAGGAGAGAACAATAACTGGACTTAAAAGAATATCAAAACCAGGTCTTAGAGTTTACTGCAGAAAAGAAGAAACTCCAAAAGTTTTAAACGGACTTGGAATTGCAGTTATATCTACTTCTAAAGGAATAGTTACTGATAAAGAAGCTAGAAAATTAGGATTAGGCGGAGAAGTACTTTGCTACGTATGGTAGTAAGTAGAGAACAGGAGGTGTAAATATGTCAAGAATAGGAAAGCAGCCTGTAGTGATACCTAATGGTGTAACTGTTACGGTAACACCAGACAATGTTGTTACTGTTAAAGGTTCAAAGGGTCAGCTTACTAAGGCTATGCATAAAGATATTAAAATTACTGTTGAAGATACTCAAGTTGTAGTTACAAGACCAAGTGATGATAAGAATCACAGAGCACTTCACGGACTTACAAGAGCTTTAATAAATAACATGGTAATCGGAGTTACAGAAGGATTTACTAAAACTTTAGAGTTAGTTGGTGTTGGTTACAGAGCACAACTTAAAGGAAAGAAATTAACACTGAGCTTAGGATATTCACATCCAGTTGAAATAGATGCTGTTGAAGGAGTAACTTATGAAACTCCAGATGCAAATACTATACTTGTAAAAGGTGTAGATAAAGAATTAGTTGGTGCTGTTGCAGCAAATATTAGAACATGGAGAGAACCTGAACCTTATAAGGGAAAAGGAATTAAATATAAAGATGAAGTTATAAGGCGTAAAGAAGGTAAAACTGGTAAATAATAAGAAGGGAGTGAATGGATAATGTTCAGCAAACAAAATAAATCTGAGGCTAGACAAAAGCGTCATTTAAGAGTACGTAAAAAAATATCTGGTACTCCTGAAAGACCAAGACTTGCAGTATACAGAAGTGAGAAAAACATCTATGCACAGATTATAGATGATGTAAATGCTAATACATTAGTATCAGCTTCAACTTTAGATAAAGATTTTTCTTTGAAAATCGGAAGCAACAAAGAAGCAGCAAAAGTTGTTGGAGAAGAGATTGCAAAGAAAGCTTTAGCAAAAGGCATAAAACAAGTTGTTTTTGATAAAGGTGGATACATATATCACGGAAGAATCAAAGAACTTGCAGAAGGCGCAAGAGAAGTTGGATTAGAATTCTAATAGAAGGAGGGAAATAAATGAGAATAGATCCTAGTACACTTGATCTTAAAGAAAAAGTTGTATTTATAAATAGAGTTGCTAAGGTTGTTAAGGGTGGTAGAAATTTCAGATTCAGTGCTTTAGTTGTTGTAGGAGACGAAAACGGCAATGTAGGCGTTGGAACAGGAAAATCAGTTGAAATACCTGAAGCAATTAGAAAAGGAATAGAAGATGCTAAGAAAAACTTAATTCATGTATCTATGGTTGGAACAACAGTTCCACATGAAATATATGGAGAGTTTGGAACAGGAAAAGTTCTTATAATGCCTGCTTCTGAAGGAACAGGAGTTATAGCTGGAGGTCCTGTAAGAGCCGTACTTGAGCTTGCTGGACTTAAAGATGTAAGAGCAAAATCCTTAGGATCAAATAATGCAAGAAATATGGTTAACGCTACACTTAACGGTTTATCAAGACTAAGAACAGTTGAAGAAATTGCCGCTTTAAGGGGTAAAACTGTTGAAGAAATTTTAGGATAGGAGGAGTAAAACATGGCTAAAATTTCAATAACACTTAAAAAGAGTTTAAATGGAAGAAAAAAAGATCATATAGCTACAGCAAATGCTCTTGGTCTTAGAAAAATAGGTCATACAGTTGAGCATGAAGATACTCCTCAAATTAGAGGTATGGTTAAAAAAATAGATTATCTTCTAGATGTAAAAGAAGCATAAAAAAGGAGGTGTATTTTATGAAACTTCATGAACTAAAACCTGCTGACGGAGCTAGAAAATCACCTAAGAGAATTGGTAGAGGTACTGGATCAGGTTTAGGAAGAAATGCCGGAAAAGGTGAAAAAGGACAAAAAGCAAGAAGTGGTGGCGGAGTAAGACCAGGATTTGAAGGAGGTCAGATGCCACTATATAGAAGGCTTCCAAAGAGAGGATTTACAAATATATTTGCAAAAGAAATCACATCTATAAATGTTGAAAGATTAAATATATTTGAAGACAATACAGAAGTCACAATTGAGCTACTTCTTGAAAAAGGCGTAATTAGCAAAGTTAATGACGGAGTAAAAATATTAGGAAACGGAGAACTCAAAAAGAAATTAACTGTAAAAGTTAATAAATTTTCCAAAGCAGCCGCTGAAAAAATTGAAGCAGCTGGAGGAAGAGCAGAGGTGGTATAGTTGTTATCAACCTTACGTAATGCATGGAAAGTTAAGGATTTAAGAAAAAGAATTTTATTTACAATTGGCATGATTTTAATTTACAGGTTGGGAAATTATATTCCCGTACCTGGAGTTGATGCCTCAAAAGTCTTAAATTTAACTAGCAACTCTGGTTCGCTTTTAGGTTTTTATGATATGATATCTGGAGGAGCTTTCAGTAAATTTAGTATATTTGCTATGAATGTTCTTCCTTATATTAATGCATCAATTATAATTCAGTTATTAACTATAGCAATTCCTAGTCTTGAGCAGTTATCTAAGGAAGGCGAAGAAGGAAGAAAGAAAATACAAAAGTATACTAGATATTCAGCAGTTGTGTTGGGATTTTTAGAAGCATTTGGAATATATGCTATGATAAGAAGCTCTGGAGCTTTAAAAAGTAACAATGTATTTAGTATAATTCTAATAATACTAACACTTACAGCTTCTTCTACATTTTTAATGTGGATAGGAGACAGAATTACTGAGAGTGGTATTGGAAATGGTGCATCTTTTATAATTTTTACCAGTATAATATCAAGATTTCCAACTTCAGCTTACAATATATATAAATTGCAAACAACTGGAATTGTAGATATAGTTTCTTTAGTAGTTTTTGCAGTTGCTGCAGTTGCTATATTTATACTTGTAGTAGTAGCAAGTTTAGCTGAGAGAAGAATACCTGTGCAGTATGCTGGAAAGGCAGCTGGTGGTAAGGTTATAAAAGGGCAGTCTTCACATATACCTATAAATATGAATGCATCATGCATTATAGCAATAATATTTGCTATGTCTGTTATGGGATTTCCAGAAACAATAGCTCAATTTTGGCCTACATCATCATTTGCTAAGTTTATAACAGGTAGCCCATATAGCATATTTAGATCAAATAGTATACCTTATGTAGTAGTTTACTTTATAGCTATAATTTTCTTTACTTGGTTCTATACTCAGGTAACTTTCAAACCAGAGGAAATGTCAGAGAATATGCATAAATCTGCTGGGTTTATTCCTGGAATAAGACCAGGAGAACCAACTACAACGTATATAGAAAAAGTACTAGATAAAATATCAATCATAGGAGGATTATTTGCAGGAATTATTGCAATAGCTCCTATAATAGTTCAAATGAGCAATAAAGGATTTAAAGATGTATATTTTGCAAGTTCAGGACTACTGATTGTTGTAGGTGTTGCAACTGATACTCTAAGATCCTTACAATCACAGTTGGTAATGAGACATTACCATGGTTTCTTAAAATAAATAAGTATATTGATTATTGGGGATGATTAAATGAATTTAATATTGCTAGGCCCTCCGGGAGCAGGAAAGGGAACTCAAGCTAAACTCATTAGCAGCAATTTCAATGTCCCACATATATCAACAGGTGATATTTTTAGGGCAAATATAAGCCAGAATACTGAACTTGGAATAAGAGCAAAACAGTATATGGATAAGGGACTTTTAGTTCCTGATGAAGTTACTATAGATATAGTTAAGGATAGACTTACAAAAGATGATTGCAAAAATGGATTCTTGCTGGATGGTTTTCCTAGAACAGTTAAGCAAGCTGAAGCATTGGATGAATTTTTAAATGATAATGGCAGCGTGATAGATGCTTCAATATTGATAGATGTACCTAAGGAAAATATATTTGAAAGAATGACAGGCAGAAGAGTGTGCTCCAAGTGTGGAGCTAGTTATCACATTAAATTCAACCCACCAAAGGTTGAAGGTAAGTGTGATTTATGCGGCTCAGAAGTTGTTCAGAGAAAAGATGACAGTGAGGAAACTGTAAAAGAAAGATTAGATGTTTATGATAAACAAACACAGCCACTTGTGGAATATTATAAATCCAAAAAAGTACTTAAACCTGTAGATGGTGCTCAAGATATCAATAAAGTATTCGAGGATATTAAAGAATCCTTAGGAGAGAAGAATGTTAAATGATAATAATTAAGACTAATACTGAAATTGAATATATGAGAAAAGCAGGAAAGCTTACCGGAGAAACTCTTTTAATGCTTGAAGAAAAGGTAAAGCCTGGTGTAACCACTGAAGATCTTGATAAATTAGCTGAAGATTATATAAGAAAACATGGAGGAATTCCTTCTTTTAAAGGTTATGGAGGATTTCCAGCATCGATATGTACTTCAATAAATAATGAAGTAATTCATGGTATACCATCTAAGAAGCGTCATTTACAAGAGGGAGACATTATAAGTATAGACTGTGGAGCAATATTAAATGGATGGCAGGGAGATGCTGCTAGAACATTTCCAGTTGGTAAAGTCTCTGAAGAAGCACAAAAGCTTATTAGTGTTACAAAAGAAAGTTTCTTTAAAGGTGCTGAGAAAGCAGTAGTTGGAAATAGACTTACAGATATATCTAATGCAGTTCAAACTTATGCTGAAAGTTTCGGATATTCTTTGGTTAGGGATTACGTAGGCCATGGAATAGGAAAAGAAATGCACGAAGATCCTGAAGTGCCTAATTATGGCAGACCAGGTAGAGGACCTAAATTAGTAAACGGAATGGTTATAGCAGTAGAACCTATGGTTAACGTTGGTAAATACCAAGTAGTTACACAGGATAATGGATGGACGGTAGTCACTGAAGATGGTAGTTTAGCTGCTCATTATGAAAATACAATTGCCATATTGGATGGTGGGTCGGAAATACTAACTTTGTGTTAATGAGGTGAATGAATGGGCAATGATTATATTGGCAAAGTTGTTTACTCAAAAGCAGGAAGAGATAAAGAAAATTGTTTTATCATAATAGGCATTTTAGATGAACAATACGTATACATTTCTGACGGCTCACTAAGAAAAGTTGAAAAGCCTAAAAAGAAAAAGCTTAAACATCTTTCCGTTACAAAGATTGTTTCAGAAGAAATAAGAGATAATCTGATTTCTGGAAAAAATGTCAGCAACGTAACTGTTAAAAAGTTTCTGCAATCAGTATGCACTAATAAGGAGGTTTGATTACCTTATGTCAAAAGACGATGTAATAGAAATGCAAGGTAAGGTTTTAGAGTCTTTACCGAATGCTATGTTTCAAGTAGAACTTGAAAGTGGTCAAAAAATATTAGCACATATCTCAGGAAAATTAAGAATGAATTTCATAAGAATATTGCCTGGTGACAAAGTTACAGTTGAACTTTCGCCATATGATTTAACAAGAGGAAGAATCACATGGAGAGCTAAATAAAAAGGAGGGTTATCAATGAAAGTAAGACCATCAGTTAAGCCGATGTGTGAAAAATGTAAAGTTATCAGAAGAAAAGGAAAAGTAATGGTTATTTGTGAAAATCCTAAACATAAGCAAAAACAAGGTTAGACTAGATTAAGCTAATACAAGTTTTAGGAACGGCTGCCAGCTAGCTTTATGCTATGCTGCCTAAGACTGTTAATATATATTTAAAAACATTATTTGTAAAAACCTAGGAGGTGTAAATTTAATGGCAAGAATAGCAGGTATTGATTTACCTAAAGAAAAAAGAGTAGAAATTGGTTTGACTTATATATTTGGCATAGGTTTACCAAGTTCAAGAAAAATTCTTAAAGCTACTGGTGTTAATGTTGACACTAGGGTTAAAGATTTAACTGAAGCTGAAGTAAATGCAATCAGAGATTATGTAAATAAAAATATTAAAGTTGAAGGTGACTTAAGAAGAGAAGTTGCTTTAAATATTAAGAGATTAATAGAAATAGGTTGCTATAGAGGAATAAGACATAGAAGAGGACTTCCAGTAAGAGGTCAAAAGACTAAAACTAATGCAAGAACTAGAAAAGGTCCAAAGAGAGCTGTAGGAGCTAAGAAGAAAAAGTAATAAGGAGGGATGAAGATGGCTGTACAGAAAGCTAAAAAGACAAGAAGAAGAAAAGAAAGAAAAAATGTAGAACATGGTTGTGCACATATAAAATCAACTTTTAATAACTCAATTGTTACTATAACTGATGCAGTAGGAAATGCATTGTCATGGGCAAGTGCTGGTGGACTTGGATATAAAGGATCAAGAAAGAGCACACCTTTTGCTGCACAAATGGCAGCAGAAACAGCAGCAAAAGCTGCTATGGAACATGGTCTAAAGAGTGTTGATGTATTCGTAAAAGGACCAGGAGCAGGAAGAGAAGCTGCTATAAGATCATTACAGGCTGCAGGATTAGAAGTTACTTTAATTAAAGATGTAACTCCAATTCCACATAATGGATGCAGACCACCTAAAAGAAGAAGAGTTTAATAATTTTAAAAGTACAGGAGGTGTAATTTTTAATGGCAAGATATACTGAAGCTGTCTGCAGATTATGCAGAAGAGAAGGTTTGAAGTTATTTCTTAAAGGAGATAGATGTTATACAGATAAGTGCGCATTTTCAAGAAGAGGATATGCACCAGGACAACATGGTAAGGATAGAAAGAAGATTTCAAACTATGGATTACAATTAAGAGAGAAGCAAAAAGCAAAAAGAATTTATGGAGTTCTTGAAACTCAATTTAGAACTTACTATAAAAGAGCAGAAAAAATTAAAGGCATAACTGGTGAAAACTTATTGAAACTTTTGGAATTGAGACTTGATAACGTAGCTTATAAACTTGGTTATGGAAGTTCAAGAAGTGAAGCTAGACAATTAGTTACTCACGGACATTTTCTTGTAAATGGCAAGAAAGTTGATATACCTTCATATACTTTAAAAGTTAATGATGTTGTATCTATAAGTGAAAAGAGTAGAGGAACTGAAAAATTCAAAACTTTTGCAGAAAATCCAAAAACTTTACCAGCATGGATTAGCGCTAACTACGATAATTTTGAAGCTAAAATAGTAGCTGAGCCAAATAGAGAAGAAATTGATGTTCCAGTTAATGAAACATTAATTGTTGAGTTATACAGCAAATAATTTTAAGTAGAATCAGTTGCCCTCAAATAGGTTGCCATTTTATTTTTAAGGAGGGTTCATATAAATGTTAGAAATAGAAAAACCAAAAATAGAATGTGTTGAGTCTACAGAAGATGGTTCATATGGCAGATTTGTCGTTGAACCTCTTGAAAGAGGATATGGAATTACACTTGGTAATTCATTGAGAAGAATACTTCTTTCATCATTGCCCGGAGTTGCTGCTAACTCAGTAAAAATTGAGGGAGTACTTCATGAATTTTCAACTGTTAAGGGTGTAAAAGAAGATGTTACAGAATTAATTCTTAACATTAAAGCTTTATGCTTGACAATGAATGGTGATGGCCCTAAAACAATATATTTAGATGCAAAGGGACCTGGTGAAGTTACTGGAAATGATATAAAAACAGACGGAGATGTTGAAGTAATTAACAAAGATTTACATATAGCAACTCTTGATGATGATGGAAAGCTATATATGGAAATCGAGGTAAATAGAGGCAGAGGATATGTCACTCAAAATAGAAATAAAAGAGATGATATGCCAATAGGTACTATTGCGGTTGATTCAATATATTCCCCTGTAAAAAGAGTTAACTTTACTGTTGGAAATACAAGAGTTGGTCAGATAACTGACTATGATAAATTAACCATAGAGATATGGGGAAATGGAACAATAAGACCAGAAGAAGCTATTAGTTTAGCTGCAAAAATATTGATAGAACACTTTAAACTATTTATGACTCTTACTGACCATGCAGATGATATGGAAATAATGGTTGAAAAAGAGGAAGATAAAAAAGAAAAGGTTCTTGAAATGACTATAGAAGAACTTGATCTTTCAGTTAGAAGCTATAATTGCTTAAAGAGAGCAGGAATAAATACTGTTCAAGAGTTAACTCAAAGATCTATGGAAGATATGATGAAGGTTAGGAACTTAGGCAAAAAGTCTCTTGAAGAAGTTGAACAAAAGCTTAAAGGCCTTGGTTTATCATTAAAGTTACTAGAAGATTAATTTTAATTGATAATCTTCACTAATAATATTAAGAATTTTAGACTTTATGAGAATAACATAAAGTTAGAATATGCATAAGTTGGGAGGTAAAGGCATGGCAATACAACGTAAATTAGGTCGTCCTACTGATCAGAGAAGAGCAATGCTTAGAAATTTAGTTACAAGTTTCTTAAAGCATGGTAAGATACAGACAACTGAAACAAGGGCTAAAGAAACTAAGAATTTAGCAGAAAAAATGATTACTCTTGCTAAAAGAGGAGATTTACATGCTAGAAGACAGGTTCTTGCTTTTGTAACAGAAGAAGATGTAGTTAAAAAATTATTTGATGAAGTAGCTCCAAAGTACGCTGAAAGAAAAGGTGGTTACACTAGAATATACAAGATGGGACCACGTAGAGGAGACGGAGCAGAACAAGTAGTTTTAGAATTAGTATAATAAATTAGGGGATTAAGTAGTTCAATAACTTAGTCCCTATTTTAATAAGTACAGTGAAATTGCTGTAATTGGGGTGTTCGTATGTGTGAAAAGATGATAGAATGTGAAAATGTAGTTTATGAATACCATAATGAAAATAAAGATAAGAACAGTATTGCAGTTAATGGAGTAAGTATTGACATTAATAAAGGTGAATTTCTTGTTATATTAGGTAAAAATGGTTCTGGTAAATCAACTCTTGCTAAACATTTTAATGCTTTACTTGTTCCCACAAGTGGTAAAGTTGTTGTTGATGGACTTGAGACTTCAAAGCCTGAAAATACGTGGAATGTAAGGCATAGCGCTGGTATGGTATTTCAAAATCCAGATAATCAGCTGGTTGCAACTATCGTAGAGGAAGATGTAGCTTTTGGACCAGAAAATCTTGGAATTGAGCCAAGTGAGATAAGAAAAAGAGTTGATGCTTCTTTAAAAAAAGTTGGAATGTATGAATATAGGAGACACGCACCACACCTTTTGTCTGGAGGTCAGAAGCAGAGAGTTGCTATTGCTGGAATACTTGCAATGCAGCCTGAATGCATAATATTTGATGAATCTACAGCAATGCTTGACCCATCAGGAAGACAAGAAGTGATGAAAACAATAAAGGATTTAAATAAAAACAGTCATATGACTATTGTACTTATAACTCATTTTATGGAAGAAGCTGTTGATGCTGATAGAATTGTTGTAATAGATAAGGGAAAGATAATTAAAGTAGGAACGCCTAGAGAGGTTTTTAGTAATGTTGAAGTTATGAAAAATATAGGCTTAGATGTTCCGCAGATGACCGAATTATCGTATGAATTAAACAAGGTTGGTATTCCTATAAAGAAGGATATACTTACTATAGATGAGATGGTGAATGAATTATGTCGATTAAAATAGAAAATTTAACACATATATATATGCCAGGAACTCCATTTGAAAAAAAAGCTTTAGATGATGTAAATATTACAATAAACGATGGAGAATTTAATGTACTCATAGGTCATACGGGGTCAGGAAAATCTACTCTTATACAGCATATTAATGGACTTTTGAAACCAACATCAGGAAAAATTTTGGTGGATGGCACCGATATAACGGATAAATCAGTCAAGATGAGTGATATAAGAAAAAAAATAGGACTTGTTTTTCAATATCCAGAGTACCAGCTTTTTGAAGAAACTATAGAGAAGGATATAGCATATGGACCTACTAATTTAGGACTTAGCGAAGAAGAAATACATAATAGAGTAAAGAGGGCTATGAATATAGTAGGATTGGATTATGAAACCTTTAAAGATAAATCTCCCTTTGATTTAAGTGGAGGTCAAAAAAGAAGGGTAGCCATTGCAGGAGTAGTTGCTATGGAACCTAAAATATTAATACTTGATGAGCCTACTGCAGGGTTAGATCCAAGTGGAAGAGACGAAATTCTTTATCAAATTAAGAAACTTCAAAAAGAGTATGGAATGACTATAATTTTAGTTTCACACAGTATGGAAGATGTGGCAAAAGTAGCAGACAAAATTTTTGTAATGTACAATGCTAAATGTATACTTAATGGTTCACCAGAGGAGATATTTACAGAAGTAGATACTTTAGAGAGTGTTGGATTAGCTGTACCCCAAGTAACATACCTGGTAAGGAAATTAAGGGAAAGAGGATTTGATATATCTGAGAAAGTATTCACTGTAGAACAAGCTAAAGCTGAAATACTTAAAGTGTTAGGGAGTGCAAAGAATGATTAAGGATATAACGATAGGACAGTATGTACCAGGTAATTCTTTTGTCCATAAATTAGATCCAAGAATTAAAATACTGTTGTCACTAGTATATATAGTTGACTTGTTCTTGGTAAATAATTTTAAAGGATATATTTTTATTGTTGCTTTCACTATGTTTGTAATTCTAATTTCTAAAGTTCATATAAGTTATATATATAAAGGATTAAAGCCAATATTTATATTAGTTATATTTACAGGTGCTATAAACATTTTGATGACACCAGGAAAGGGCAGTCCGCTTTTTCATTGGGGATTCATACATGTTTATAAAGAAGGACTTATTTTAGCAGCATTTATGTCCTTAAGGCTTATATTTCTTATTGTAGGAACTTCAATAATTACTTTAACAACATCACCCATTGAACTTACCGATGGTATAGAAAAACTTTTAAATCCTATGAAAAAAATAGGAGTACCAGCCCATGAACTTGCGATGATGATGACTATAGCGCTGAGGTTTATACCAACACTTATAGATGAAACTGATAAAATAATGAAAGCGCAAATGGCCAGAGGAGCAGATATTGATTCTGGAAATATATTTAATAAGGCTAAGAGTTTAGTGCCAATACTTGTACCACTATTTATTAGTTCTTTTAGAAGAGCAGATGAACTTGCTATGGCAATGGAAGCAAGATGCTATAGAGGTGGAGAGGGAAGAACAAGAATGAAGAAACTTGTAATTACCTCTAAGGATTATATTGCAGTTTTTTCTGTATGTATATTGGTTGCAATATCAGTATGGAGTAATTTTTGGAAATAGTTCAGGTGGTTAATTTGAAAAATATTAAGCTTATAGTAGAATATGATGGAACGAATTATTGTGGATGGCAAAGACAGCGTAATAACAGCACTGTACAGCAAACTATAGAAGAAGCTATAAATGAAATAACAGGAGAACAAGTAAAGCTTATAGGCTGCAGTAGAACAGATTCAGGAGTACATGCAAAGATGTATGTTTGTAACTTTTCTACAAATTCCACTATACCGCCGGATAAAATGGGAATAGTAATAAATCATAGGCTCCCAGAAGATATTGTAATACTAAATTCAGAAGAGGTAGATAGCTCCTTTCACTCTAGATATTGCAGTAAGGGAAAAATGTATAGTTATACCATACTAAATAGAAGCGAAAGAGCTGCAATTGGAAGAAATTATGCATATCAATACAGTAGAAATATTGACATTGAAGCTATGAGAAAGGCATCCGTATATTTTTTGGGAAAACATGATTTTTCAGCTTTTAAAAGTACGGGAAGTTCTGTTAAGGATAATATAAGAACTATAATGCAAATAAAAGTTGAAAAGGATGGAGATTATATAAAAATATATGTAGCTGGTGATGGATTTTTATATAATATGGTAAGAATTATAGTTGGAACACTTCTTTTGGTTGGGGAAAAGAAAATTAGCCCTCATTATATTGAAGAGATTATAGAATCGAAGGATAGAAATAAAGCGGGTAAAGTAGTTCCAGCAAGGGGACTTTGCCTTGAAAAGGTGTTTTATTAATGGATTTCAATAGAAATGCATCCGAGTTCCATATGGTTATATGCCAATAAAATCTTATTTGATTATTGACACACCAGGTTAATTGTATTATAATAGTTATGTTTGTAAAATTGATAAAAAGATCCACTAGCCCCGGATCTTAGACATAGAATGCGCAAAAGAAGTTTTAGGAGGGAAAAAACGTGAAATCGTATTTAGCAAAACCAGAACAAGTTGAAAGAAAATGGTATGTTGTTGACGTTTCAGGAATGGCATTAGGAAGAGCAGCTAGTCAAATAGCTACAATATTAAGAGGAAAAAATAAACCAACATATACTCCAAATGTAGATACAGGAGATTTCGTAATTGTTATAAACTCAGATAAAATACTTTTAACAGGTAAAAAATTAGATCAAAAAATGCTTAGACATCATTCACTTTATCCAGGTGGATTAAAGGAAATGCCTTATAGAAAGGCTATAGCTACAAAGTCTGACTTTGTATTCTATGAAGCAGTTAGAAGAATGCTTCCTGCAGGTGTTTTAGGAAGAAAAATGCTTAAGAAATTAAAAGTATATAAAGGTTCAGAACATGATCACGAAGCTCAAAAGCCAGAAGCATTGGAATTAAGATATTAGAAGTAACTGGAAGGAGGAAGTAAAATGGCAAAAGTACAGTATATAGGAACTGGAAGAAGAAAAGAAGCAATAGCAAGGGTAAGACTTGTACCTGGTGAAGGTAAAGTTACAATAAATAAAAGAGATTCACAAGAATATTTCGGACTTGAAACTTTAAGAGTTATAATCAATCAACCACTAGTACTTACAGGTACTAAAGAAAAATTTGATGTAATAGTAAGTGTTAATGGTGGTGGATTCACAGGTCAAGCAGGAGCTATAAGACATGGTATAGCAAGAGCTTTATTAAAAGCTGATGATTCTTTAAGACCAGAACTTAAAAGAGCTGGATTCTTAACAAGAGACCCAAGAATGAAGGAAAGAAAGAAATATGGTCTCAAGAAGGCAAGAAGAGCACCACAATTCTCAAAGAGATAATAGAGCATTTAAAGAAAGGGAGGCGCTTAATGCCTTCTTTTTTTTGAATAGAGTATAAAATTTTATGGATAAAAATAAAATTTTATAATAAATTTATTATAAGTATAAAGAATTATTAATGAAATAGGCCTAAAGTTAATAAATTATATTCTATCTTAAACTAAACGTATAATATGAATAATTAGTTGAAAAATGATATATTCTATTATATAAATTTATATGATATAATATTATGGCTTAGAGTTAATTTTACTTTAGTCCCATCGAGTAAACAATCCTTTAAAAAAGTAGTATCTTCTAAAACTAAATTTAATTATACACTTAGATATCTTTATTAGTAATATTTATTGTTTTTGTTATTAACATAATAATATTTATATAAAATAAATAAAATATAGGAGGAATTTTATGTTTAGTTTATCACCCAAAGACGACAAATTTTTTAATTTGTTTATCGAAAATGCAAAAATAATTCATGAAACTGCGTTATTATTTAAGGATTATGTTAATGAACCAGAAGATGGTGAAAGTAAACTCAAAGTTATAAAAGAGATGGAACATAAAAGTGATTATCAGCAGCATAATATTTTAAACGAACTCAATAAAACCTTTGTAACCCCCTTTGACAGAGAAGATATTTATATGGTAGCAAATCTTATGGATGATATAGTAGATTTTATGGAGGTTGCGTCTAGCAGATTTGTAATGTTTGACATACATGAATCTACAGATGATGCAAAAGAATTGGCAGAGCTTGTTGTAAGATCTTGTAATAAGATTATAGATCTTATGCAGGAATTTAAATTTATGAATAAAAGTAAAGAACTTCAGAATATTATTATAGAAATAAACAAAATTGAGGAAGAAGGTGACCTTAGTTTTAGAAGGGCAATAAGAGTTTTGTTTACAGATAAAAAAGATGATGTTCTCAATTTAATTAAATGGAGAGAAGTATATCAATACATGGAGGATGTACTCGATGCCTGCGAATCTGTGGCAAACGTTGTAGAAGGAGTTGCTATGAAAAATGCTTAGTTCAGCTTTATTAATGACTATAGTAATTGTAATTTTAGCTATAACGTTTGACTTTATAAATGGTTTCCATGATAGTGCTAACGCTATAGCAACATCAGTTTCTACAAGAGTTTTAAGCATGAGATCAGCAGTTATAATGTCTGCATGTTTAAATTTTTTGGGAGCTTTTATTAATGATAAGGTAGCCAAAACAGTTGGTGATGGTATAGTAGATCCATTTAAAATATCGCCAAAGGTTGTTTTAATTGCATTAATTGCAGCTATTATATGGGATCTTCTTACTTGGTATATTGGAATCCCAAGTAGTTCTTCTCATGCGCTAATAGGTGGACTTATAGGTTCAGCTGTAGTGTACAAGTCATCTTTTGTTGTGGTTAATTGGATAACCTTTATGGAAAAAATAGTATTATGGTTATTTTTATCTCCAGTAATAGGCTTTATAATAGGTTATCTTGTTATGATATTACTTCAATGGATTTTTAGAAAATCTAAACCTACATTTGTTTCTAAATTTTTTTCAAAGGCACAAATTGTTTCAGCAATGTTTATGGCACTTAATCATGGTGGTAATGATGCTCAAAAATCCATGGGAGTTATTACTCTAGCACTTTTAAGTGCAGGATCTTTAAGTACATTTTCAGTACCTGATTGGGTTAAAGCTGTTTGTGCAATTGCTATGGCACTTGGAACTTCCTTTGGAGGTTATAAAATCATTAAAACCATGGGAATGAACATGGCTAGATTAGCGCCTGTAAATGGTTTTGCAGCCGAAACTGGAGCAGCGGCAGTAATTTTTTCAGCTACAATGTTTCACGCACCTGTAAGTACAACTCAAATAATTTCAACTTCAATTATGGGGGTTGCAGCATCAAACAGAATGTCATCTGTAAGGTGGATGCTTGCTAAGAACATAGTAATAGCTTGGGTAATAACTATGCCAGTTTGCGCAGGAATTGCAGGATTACTTACGCTCTTAGTTAAATTTATATAAATAAAGGTTTTGTTACTTATATATAATACATAATGTTTGTTAAAGGGTTATAGTAGTTGCCGTATTCGCAGCTGTTAACCCTTTTTTATTGTACATATTATAAATCACAAATATTAATATATTGTTATATAAAAGTTATATATATATTAACATTATGCAAATAGAAAATTTGGATAATGTTACCTAAATAAAATTTAGGGTAAAAGTGCAAAATAGGCTTAAATAATAAAATATCATTTAGGGGGTCATATTTTGCGTTTTATAGACTGTAAAGTGAAGATAGCAATAATTTTTATGATTGTTTTATCGTCTATTTTTCCATGTAACTTTATATATGCAAAAAACTTTAAAGAACCATCTAAAACAATATTGATAGACCCAGGGCATGGAGGAATAGATGGTGGAGCTCAAGCAAAGGACGGTACCTGCGAGAAGGATATAAATTTAAGTATAAGCCTTAAGTTAAAGAAATATCTTGAAAATAAAAAGTGTAAGGTTATTATGACAAGGGAAGAGGATAAAGGGCTTTATACTGAAAGTGGTAAAATAAGAAAAAAAAAGCTTGAAGATTTAGAAAACAGATGTAAAATAAAATTAAAATCAAATTGTGATGTTTTTGTAAGTATTCATTTGAATATGTTTCCTCAAACACAGTATTATGGAGCTCAAGTTTGGTATGGAGACAATGAAAAAAGTGAAGAGTTAGCAGGAATAATTCAAAGAAATATAATTAATGATTTAGATAAGAACAATAAAAGAAAGGAAAAACCAGCTAAAAATTCATATAAAATATTAAGATATGGAAAGGATATACCTTCTGTAATTGTTGAATGTGGTTTTCTATCAAATGATGCAGAAAGACAAAAATTAAAAGACATAAATTATCAGCAAAAAATAGCAGAAAGCATTGGAAGATCAATAGAGGAATTTATAAAAAGTGCGAAGTAACAATATCTTGAGATATTAAATTAAAACTATAACTCTATGTGACTATTTAAAAAAAGTGCTTACTTTGAGTTCTAGAAGGATAATGGGCAGAGCCCAAACCCCACATATGTTTATACTCGCCTTTGGCTCAAACAGATTTAACCTTCTAAGCCTTTTAACAATCATCACCTAAGAGTTATTAGCTTTAATTTAAATCATCTCTTCAATATTGTTACTTCGCTAAACCGGAAATACAAGGTAACTTTTTCTCCGTTTCTCTACGAAAAACTCTCTGTAAACATGGTTAATCAATAGAAATCAAAAGCAATATATGGTGTAAAAAATTAATTAACTACAAAGATTCAAGCCTAAAATTCCGGAGGTATGGATGAACTTTTTTAACGCGACGAAGCATTGTTACTTCGCAATTTTTTTAAAGTATGAAACTTGAATTAACTTATAGTAATAATATATAAAAGATTGGGGGCAAAAAATTGAGAGAAATAAGCTCAGAAAAAATAACTGAAGTAGTAAAAAAGCTTTGTATTGAAGCAAATTATAATTTGCCAGAGGATATAGAAGAAAGTCTTAAAAGGTTTTATGATAATGAAAATTGGGATATAGCTAAAGATATGCTTGATAAAATAATTAAAAATGTAGCAATAGCTAAGAATGAACAAGTTCCAATTTGTCAGGACACAGGTATGGCATGCGTTTTCTTGGAAATAGGACAAGACGTCCATGTTACTGGAGAATTAATTGAAGATGCAGTAAATAAGGGAGTTAAACAAGGATATATAGAAGGTTATTTAAGAAAATCAGTTGTAAAAGATCCAATTGATAGAGTAAATACAGGTGATAATACACCAGCTGCGATATACTATGAAATTGTAAAAGGAGATCAAATAAAGATTACAGTTGTTCCAAAAGGTTTTGGCTCGGAAAATATGAGTAAGATAAAAATGCTAAAGCCAGCAGAAGGTATTGAAGGTGTTAAGGAATTCATAATTAAAACTGTAGAAGAAGCGGGACCAAATCCATGTCCACCTATGATAATTGGAGTTGGCATAGGTGGAACCTTTGATAAAGCTGCATTTCTAGCTAAAAAGGCTCTTATGAGACCTATAAATGTTAGTAATAATGATAAAAAGTATGCGGAGCTTGAGAAAGAATTATTAGAAAAAATAAATAAACTTGGAATAGGGCCTCAAGGCTTTGGTGGAAATACAACAGCAATTGGTTTAAATATAGAAAAGTATCCAACTCACATAGCTGGGCTTCCTGTGGCTGTTAATATAAGCTGTCATGTAACAAGACACAAGAGTGAAATAATATAGGGGGAAATAGAATGGAAATTACGATAAAATCTCCAGTGGATGAAAAAGAAATAGAGAATTTAAAGATGGGGGATAGGGTTCTTATAAGTGGAACAATATATACCGCAAGAGATGCTGCACATGAAAGACTTATTAAGCTACTTGATCAAAATAAAAAGCTTCCTATTGATTTAAAGAATCAAATCATATATTATGCTGGGCCAACACCAGCAAAACCTAATCATGTTATAGGCTCGTCTGGACCAACTACCAGTGGAAGAATGGATGCTTATACTCCTAGACTTTTGGAGCTTGGGCTAAAAGGAATGATAGGAAAAGGCCTTAGGTCTAAGGAAGTTATAGATTCTATAATTAAGAATAAGGCAGTCTATTTTGGAGCTATAGGTGGAGCTGCAGCACTTATTTCAAAGAGCATAGTTAAGGCTGAAGTTATTGCATATGAAGATTTAGGACCAGAGTCAATAAAGAGATTTGAAGTAGTTAACTTTCCGGCAATTGTAATAATAGATTCAAAAGGTAATAATCTTTATGAAGAAGGAAAAAAAGAATTTCTAAGTAACTTTAAATAGCTGTATAATTGCAAAATTATATGATATTATATTAAATGTAAATATATTTAAAGTTTAGAAAGGAGATTGAGAAATTAGTTTCTCAGAGATGTATGGATTATGATTCGAAAACTTTAAGTCAATATAAAGATAAGGTTTCTGTAGAGAAGTACTTAAGCAATAAATATAAAATGACGGTTATGACAATAAATATAAAAAATTCACTAAGCAGCAGGAATGAGTTACCGGATGACAGCATGATGGAGTTAATAGAAACCATAGCGGAAGATTCGTTTAAAGAGGATATATTTTTAAAAATATTTGCAGTAACTGATTATGGACCAGTATTTTTTATGGTAATTAATAAAAGCTATGAGACAGTTAAAACAATATCCGATAAAGTAGTAGGTAAGTACTTCTTAAAGTGTAATATCTTTGTTAATGTAGTTAAATATAATTAAGGCAATAAATTTTTTGAGCCAAAATATTATAAGAAATATTTTGGCTCAAAAGTATATTATTTGTCTAATTCTATGTTATATTTTTTGCATTTTAGTGCAACTGTTCTATGAGTTATTCCAAGGACTTTACCAACCTTATTAAAGCTTTTATATTTTTTCATTGCAAGTTCTAAAACTTTTTTTTCGTAATCTTCAAGCTTTAGAATAGGATTATTTTCATCAATAGTTATTGAATCAGTTTGAGGTTCAATATTTGATATATATATAGGCAAGTCTTTAGAACTTATAATATCGCTATCACACATATTTATTGCACGCTCTATTACGTTTTCGAGTTCTCTTATGTTTCCAGGCCATTGGTAGTTAGTTAAATAGTATAAGCAGTTTTTATCTATGGTTTTTATTGGTTTATTAAGCTTTTTGCTTATGTTTTTAATAAAATGCTCTACAAGAAGGTTTATATCTTCTTTTCTTTTTCTAAGAGGTGGTAAAAATATAGAAATAACATTTAACCTATAATATAAATCTTCTCTAAACTCTCTTTTTTCTATCATTTCTTCTAGATTTCTGTTTGTGGCAGCAATAATTCTTATATCTACCTTCTGAGTAGTAAGGCCACCAACACTTTCGAATTCTCTTTCTTGAATAACTCTTAAAAGCTTTGCCTGCATGGACCTTGGCATATCACCAATTTCGTCTAAGAATAAAGTACCTGTATCAGCTATATTAAGTTTTCCAGGCTTACTTTTAAATGCACCTGTAAAGGCACCCTTTTCGTATCCAAAAAGCTCACTTTCGAGTAGATTTTCAGGTATTGCAGCACAATTTACTCTGACAAAAGGTTTGTTTTTTCTTGAACTATTAGTGTGTATTGCCTTGGCAATAAGTTCTTTACCAGTTCCACTTTCTCCTCTTATTAATACCGTAGAGGTTGAATTTGATGCTTTTGCGGCAGTAATTAAAGTGTCTTTAAGAGAACTGCTGCTGCCTATAATATTATCAAAGGAACCGCTTAATTTCGTATGTCTTATAAGTTCACTTTTATAATAACTTAACTCTTCCTCAGATTGTTCAAGCTTTTTTGCTATATCCTTTATTTGATCTACAGTTTTAGATATAGAAATGACTCCTTTAAAATAATTATCAATAAAAATAGGTTCTACGGTGCACATTATATTTACATCATTTTTGCTAACAAGCATATCTTCCATTGGTTTTTTAGAATTAAATACTTTCATTCTGCAGCCATTTGGAGAAATTTCCATTAAATCTTTTCCTATGATATCTTTTTCGGTAATATGAAAACTTGTTTTGTATGCAGGATTTATATAGCTTATCTTTCTATGCTCATCCACAAAGCATATTAAATCATGTGAGGTTTCAAGTATTTTTTTAAATTTTTCGTTTAATTCCTTGAGACCTATAAGCTCGGACATATCCTGAAAAACTGACACAGAACCAAGTAAGTTATTGTTTGATATTATAGGTGAACTATTTGAAATAATTATATTATTTTTTATATGATATATTTTACCTATTTCTTTGCTTCTTGTCTTCATGACTAAAGGAAGCTCTGAATTTGGAACTATATCTTGTATAGGAAATCCAAGCACATCATTTATGTCTTTGTTTATATATTTTAATGCATAATGGTTCATATAAGTGATGTTAGAATTTGAATCAACGACTACAACGCCAACAGGTAAATTCTCGAGAATTTGTTCATTGGCTATAACATTTTCTTGTATTATAGCATCTATGTTTGAAAATGCACTGTTTTTATCACTTAACTCAATGGTAATATAGTTACTCAATTCAAGAACAGCTCTTTCACCATTTTTTGTGTCTTCAAAACAAGATAACTCTACAAGTTCATTTTCTTGAATTTTTAGTGAAACAAGTGCTAGCATGCTTATGGCAATTGGTTCGTTGGAGCTCATTTTTCGTATATACAGATTGATATTGAATTTTTCTTTAATCAAAGAAGCTTTGTGAACAATCATAGCTGCAATTCTAGTATGAATTCCATTTTTTATATTTACTGAGACACAATTTTTAAACACGATTTAATCACCCTTTACATTTTGTGATAAAAATTATCAGCTTGCTTTAAAAAACATGATAATTTTTATCAATTATATTTTACTACTATAAATAGCACATATCCACAAATATTTTGGAAAAAATATAAATGAAGTATATTTTAAGCTTAAACATTGATAAAAATTATCAAGTATTTATTTTATAATATTTAAATTCAAATTGTATATAATAATAATAAAATAAAGTGAATATTTTTTTATTCATGTTAAATGTAGGTTTAATGTGTAAAAAACAAATTAACAAAAGTAATTTAAAATAAGTTTGGCATAGTTTTTGCTTATATAAAGAGGTGAAACACTATCTATCTAAGGAGGAATTTTATAATGCCCAATAATATAAAAAAAGGAATAGCTGCCTCAAAGGGTTATGCTATAGGACATGTTTTTATAAAGGCTGATAAAGAAGTTGAAATAGTTGAAAAAGCAATATCTAATATAGAGGAAGAAAAAGCAAGATTTGAAACTGCTGTAGAAGATTCAAGAAAACAGCTTATTAAAATAAAAGAAAAAGCAGAAAAGGATTTAGGTGCTGATAAAGCGGCAGTATTTGAAAGCCACATAATGCTTCTAGATGATCCTGAATTTGCAGGTCAAGCAAAGTCTATGATAGAAGATAAAAAAATAAATGCTGAAAAAGCGTTAAGCGATGTAATCGATAATTTTATGACTATATTTGCTGGAATAGAAGATGAATATATTAAAGAAAGAGTTGCTGACATAAAGGATGTTGGAGGAAGAATACTTAACAATTTAACTGGTAATGGTTCTGGAGATCTTTCTGATATAGAAAAGGGAACTATTGTGGTTGCAAATGATTTGACACCTTCAGACACTGCACAGCTTGACAAAGATAAGGTTGTTGCATTCTTAACTAATATAGGCGGTAGAACTTCTCACAGCGCTATAATGGCTAGAACTTTAGAAATACCAGCTATAGTTGGTTTAAAGGATATAGTTTCTTCAGTTAAAAATGGAGATACAGTTATAGTTGATGGAATTGAAGGAGAAGCTATAATAAATCCAGATGAAAAAACTTTAAGTGAATACACTGCTAGAAAAGAAGAATTTGAAAAGAAGCAAGAAGAGCTTAAAAAGCTTATAAGTATAGAAACAACAACAAAAGCAGGTAAAAGAGTAGAGGTTTGTGGAAACATAGGAAAGGCTAAAGATGTAGAAGCTGTTTTAGCAAACGGTGGAGACGGTGTAGGATTATTTAGAACAGAGTTTCTTTATATGGATAGAGAATCAATGCCTACAGAAGACGAACAATTTGAAGCATATAAGCATGTTGTAGAAAAAATGGGTAAAAGGCCTGTTGTTATAAGAACTCTTGATATAGGTGGAGATAAGAAATTACCATACCTTCCACTTCCAGAAGAAATGAATCCATTCCTTGGCTTTAGAGCAATAAGACTTTGCCTTGGAAGAAAAGATATATTTAAAGTTCAATTAAGAGCACTTTTAAGAGCATCAGTTTATGGAAACTTAAAGATAATGTTCCCAATGATTTCTTCACTTGAGGAATTCCTTGAAGCAAAAGAAGTTTTAAAAGAGTGTATGAATGAGCTTACTAAAGAAGGAAAATCATTTAATGAAAACCTTGAAACAGGAATAATGGTTGAAATACCTGCAGCAGCAGTAAATTCAGAAGAACTTGCAAAGCATGTTGATTTCTTTAGTATTGGAACTAATGATTTGATTCAATATACACTTGCAGCAGACAGAATGAATGAAAAAGTATCATATTTATACAATCCAATGCATCCTGCAGTTCTAAAGTTAATAAAGATGACTATAGAATCAGCACATAAAGAAGGAAAATGGTGTGGAATGTGCGGAGAAATGGCTGGAGATGAAAAGGCAATACCAACTCTTGTTGAATATGGACTTGATGAGTTCTCAATGAGTGCTTCATCTATTCTTACTGCAAAAGAATTAATAATGAAAGCTTAAAATGATTGCATTATATTACTAAATATATATATATATAAATGGAGTAGGCAATAATCATATTGTTTGCTCCAATTTTTTTACTAGAATACAATAAAAGCTTTAAATATAGAAGACCTTTAGATGACACTTTCAAAAATATAAAGTATAATTGTGAAGTAAACTGAAAAAGTGGCGATAACAATACATAGGGAAATATCTTTTGTGAAATTTATACATAGAACAAGGGTGATTACATGAATAAGTCTAATAAACTTTATAAAAAAGCATTATCACTTTTTGAAAGTGGAAAAATTGATAAGGCAGTTGAAGTATGTGAAAAAAGTATAGCTGAGGATGCACGGAATAAAGCGGCCATGGATCTTAAAGGTCTAATCTTTTATCTTAAAGGAGATTTAAAGGAAGCTAAAAAAATATGGCAGCTTAACTGGAAGGTTAATAAAGATAAAGCAGCAGAAAAATATCTTCAAGGGATTGATAACGATGAAAGGCTATTTCAATATTTTTTAAAAGCTTTAAAATGTATAGAAAAATTGAAGATAAATGAAGCTGTAGAATTGCTTAAGAGATGTGAAAATAGTGATTATAATTCTATAAATGTAAGTAACAATATTGCCATATGTGCTGTGAAGCAGGGAGATTATGATAAAGCTAATAGGTATTTGGAAAAGGTATTAAAACTAGATAAGACAAATGAAAAGGCTCTTGAGACCAAAAGAAATTTAGAGGATATTGGAGCTATAAAGAAAAATTTTAATTTTAGGCTTTTATTTAAACCAGCAGCTGCAGCCTTGTTAGTAGTTTTAATTGTTTTAGGAAGTATATACATATACAATAGACATTTAAGAAATACCCCTAAGGTTTCTTTAAAAAAGCCAAAGAAAGTGGTTGTTAAAAAAGAAAACAAAAAGGTAGTAAAGAAGGAAGTAAAAACTCAAATTAAGTTTGATGAGGCAGAACTTCAGAATGCAATAAACAATAAGGACTATGAAAAAATATATTATTATGAAGAAAATTTTAAAGATAAAGATGTTAGGATAAATGACAAGGTTATACTTAACAAAGCTTTAGAAATTCTTAAAAATGATGGAGTAGCATATTTTTATGGAACAGCAAGTAGTTACGCTAAGAAAAGCGATTATGCAAATGCAGAAAAGTACTTTTTAAAAGCATATGCTTATGGAAGCAGCAATTATTTATACAAGGATATAATATATTTTATGGCTACTTCATATAAAAATTCAGGTGATATAGAAAACGCAATAAAATATTATACACTGTATGATTCGAATTATAAAACGGGGAGCTATGAAGAAACTGTTTTATATGAGCTTGCTGTTATTTATAAAGATATAGATAAGGGAAAGGCTAAGAATTATGCAAGCAATCTTGTAAATAGCTATCCAAATTCCATATACAATAATTCTATAATAAAAAACATAATTTCAAATTAACATTAAGTTAATGAGGCTTTAATATAAGAATAATATAATATCAATATAAATATAATTTTGTACAAGGAGAGTTGTATATGAAAAATTTAAATATTTGTATTGATATTGATGGAACCTTGACCAATCCATATTACTGGCTTGATAAAACTGCTGAACATTTTAATAAAATAGTTAGGCATGAAGATTTTACACAATATGAGTATTCAAAAGTTATTGGAATTTCACAAAGTGATTATGATGAATTTTATGAAAAATACAAATTTAAATATCACAGTAAAGATGTATTAAGATTTAAAGCAAGGGATGTAATAAACAAGTTTTATTTAAGCAACAATGTATTCTTTGTAACAGCTAGAGAGAAGTCTCTTGAAATGCTCACTTTTTCCTATTTAAATAGAAAAAATATTAAATTTGATAGATTATTTGTATTAGGAACACATCATAAGGTAAAAAAGGCTAAGGAACTCAAATGTGATGTCTTTATTGAAGATAATCCTTATAATGCAGAGGAACTTTCAAATGCAGGGTTTAAAGTGTTTTTGATAGATACAACATATAATAGAAAAATATCACATCACAATATAATACGAGTTTATGATTGGATTGATATTGAAGATGCAGTTAACAATTTAATTTTGGCTGAAAATGCAATTTAACTTCTGTGGTGAAAAGCAATATGATATATTTAAAAATAAAATGCACAAAGCATAATTAAGAGGTATTTTTCTACGTTAACACTGCAAAAATTATATTTAAAAATTTTTTGTAGTGAAATGGAGGAAAATCCTCATTAGTTGTGAATTGTGCATTAAATTTTTTTGTGATGCATGTATAACTTTAACTTTGTACCGTATAATAAAAGCATAAGTTAAACCTCTAAGGAAAAAATTATTGACTTTGTACTATTAAGTGGTAAAATATATAAATAAGAGCATACCCTATGGGGGTATATAAGGAGGAATAAATTATGGTAAAAGAAATAGGAGATTTAAATTTTGAAAGTGAAGTATCTGAACCAGAAAAATTAGTAGTAGTTGATTTTTGGGCCCCATGGTGTGGACCTTGCAAAATGCTTGGACCAGTTATAGATGAAACATCTGAAGAATTAAGCGAAAAAGCTAAGTTTGTAAAAGTAAATGTAGATGATAATCCAAATACAGCAAGTAAATTTGGAATTGCAAGTATACCAACAGTTATGATCTTTAAAAACGGAAATCCTGTAGATACACTTGTTGGTTTTAGACCAAAGCAATCAATAATAAGTGAAATAGAAAAACACATATAAATTTGGTATAGCAATATGGATAGGTACGATATAGCTATTATTGGCAGTGGACCAGCAGGATTAGAAGCTGCCATTAATGCAAAAATTAGAAATAAGAAGACGATAGTTTTTGGAAATGATAATTTAAGTAAGAGCTTAGTTTTAGCACCTAAAATTAATAACTACTTAGGCTTTTTTGGATTACCAGGTACTGAACTTAAAAATAAATTTAAAGAGCATATAGATAAAATGGATATAGCTATAAATGCGGAAAAAGTCAATAACATATACGCTATGGGTGAGTATTTCTCAATTATGACAAGTAAGGAGAACTATGAAGCCAAAACAGTAATTCTTGCCCTTGGAATGGAACATACAAAACCAGTAAAGGGAGAGGATATACTTCTTGGAAGAGGTGTAGGATACTGTGCTACGTGTGATGCACCACTTTATAAAGAAAAAATTGTTGCAATAATAGGCTATAATAAGGAAGCTGAAAGTGAAGCTAACTATGTAAGTGAAATTGCATCTAAAGTATATTATGTTCCTATGTATAAGGATGAATATCAGCTTAACTCAAATATAGAGCTTGTAAAGGATTCTCCTGTTGAAATTATAGGACAGAATAAAGTTGAAAAGCTAATTTTGAGATCTACAGAGATAGCTACTGATGGAGTTTTTGTATTAAAGGATAGTGCTCCTCCGGAACAACTTGTCCCAGGACTTGAAATGGAAGATAAGCATATTAAGGTTAACAGAAAAATGGAAACTAACATTCAAGGATGTTATGCGGCAGGAGATTGCACTGGAAGGCCTTATCAATATATGAAGGCAGCTGGTGAAGGTCAAGTTGCTGCGCTTAATGCAGTAGAATATTTAAACCAGAATAGAGAGTAAAATTAAAGAGTAGAGTTAAGAATGAACTTCTAAACACTACTCTTTAATGTATTTTAAGGTACTACAAAAAATACATGTTTGCCTATAATTTTTACATTATACTTTTTTATATTATTCATCCATGAGGATGTTGATAACTGTGGGTTATAGAAGTAAATTGCTTTTGGAGTAGGATCTTTTCCTGATAAAGCATCAAATACTGCGGAGTAACATTCTTTGGTTGGTGTTACTGGAATGTCTCCATCCTTGACGCAGGAAAAAGCATACTTTTGTTTAACAACATCTGTAACCGATTTTGGAAACTCCGGATTTTGAAGTCTGTTTAAAATTACAGATGCAACTGCAACTTTACCTTCATAAGGTTCAGAGCAGCTTTCAGCGTATACAACTTTAGCCATTAAGTCTACATCTTTATTTGTAATGTAAATTGATTGACCGTTAAAGTTAAAAACCTGTACTGCATCAACCTTTTCATCATACAAATTTTTTGCATTAGTATTGTTTTTAAATTGTAAAAGTTTATACTCTTTTGAACCCTCCTTAATTGGTGAAAATGCTTTTACGGGATTTGAAAATATAAAACTTCCCACAAGAATAAATACAACAATAGCCCAAAAAGTTTTTTTCATTAAATTTCCTCCTTTTATTTACGAGGTTAGCTGACGGGTTCGGTAAAGGCATAACCTACACATAAATGTGATTCACCCCAAAACTTGGTTTCCCCGTTTTTGTTAAACTTAGGCTATTGATATTATGCACAAAAACATAAAAATAATTCATGAGTTAAAATAAAATAAAGAAAATTTATTTGTTTTTTTCTGAAATGTATTTTTTTTCAAAGTTTTTATAGTCTGTATCAACTTTTTTAAAAGCATCTTTAGACTGACTATATATATCATTTACTTTATAGGAAGCCGAATCATTGTCTTTTAAGTTTGCCTCATAGTTTAATGCAGAAGTAAAATAATTCATATAAGAAATATAATCATTTAAAACTAAGTTAAAAGCTTTATAGGATTCAAGTCTACCTGAAGGAACAGATATGTTTTGAAAATTATTTTTTAAATTTACAAATTCAGCATCGTTTTTACTTATTTTATCAAAAGCATAATCATAACTTATTATCTTTTTTCTCGCCTTAGTAGCATAGTCAGAAAAATCGGTCATTATAAGCTTAAATTGATCACACACATTATCCATAGTGATATCAAAATCACTACTCATTGAGGCTTGGAAGCTTTTATCAATTTTTGTTCTTTTTCTTACGCTAAAGTAAGTTTGAAAGGCATCTATAAATTTTAAAGTAGCAGAGGGAAGAGAAAACTTTTTATTGTTTATTGTAATTTTAGAATAATATTTTGTGGATAAATCTCTGTAAGTATTAAGTGATGTCATTGCAGTATCTATATCTGGAGCATCTGGATTGTTTACACAGGACTGAAGCTGCTTGTACAATAAAATGTTGTTTTTAATTCCGTTCTTTAAATCGGAAACTACCATTTTATATTTATCATTTATGCTTAGCTTGGATAATTTATTAGCTTCTGCAGTTAATGAAGCTGATATTTTTCCTATATCTTTTCCGGTTTGCTTTGAATCTAGTTCCTTTGAATTTAAGTTTGAGGATGCCTCATTTAACTTTGTTATTTCCTTTGTTATCCCTTCTATTGCTTTTTCACTAGAGGTATACTTATTTACATTAAATAGACTATAAACTATAAAAATTGTTAAGAATACTATTGCAAGGATAGGCAGTATGTACAAAAGAGTTTTTGGTTTTATGGACTTGATATTCATAATAATTCCTCCCTAAATGCTTATCTATATTTTTTACATTCTCCTATAGTAAGATTATATGAAGAATAAATTTTTGCATTACACTTTATGGAAAAGATTGTGAATTATATGAAAAAGGTAATGCAAAATTGTAAAAGGTATTTTAAATAATAATTTCGCTATACTATAATAACTTTACGTAGTGTATAATTATATATATGAATTTACTGAACTTTTTAAGGCTTGTTCAATCATGTTTTTTACAATTAAGTTAAAAAAATTAAGAACAGGAGGTGAAAATATGGAGTTTATGCATATTGCAAACAGCGCAATCAAAGGAATGACAATTTGGTCTGTGCTGGATATTATCGTGGTATCATACATTTTTTATAAAGGTTACATGCTTATAAAAGAAACAAGAGCAGTACAGCTTTTAAAAGGAATACTTTTAATTATACTTTTAATTCCAATAAGCGATTTTTTGCACCTTACAATGTTAAATTGGATATTGCAAAGAACAATAACAATAGGTGTTCTTTCTATAATCATTATATTTCAGCCTGAGATAAGGAGAGCACTTGAACAATTAGGCAGAAGTGCTTTTAATGAAAATCATATACTTGAAAATGAAGCAGAATATGAAAAGATAATAAATGAAATTGTAAACAGTGTTGGGAACCTATCAGAACAAAAAACTGGAGCACTTATTATAATAGAGCAAAAAACTGGATTAGAGGATATAATAAGTACAGGAACAAAGATAGATGCAATAGTTTCGGCGGCACTTTTAGAAAATATATTTGTTGTAAATACACCTTTACATGATGGAGCTACTATAATAAGAAATGGCAGAATAGCAGCAGCGGGATGTTTTTTACCACTTACTTCAAATAATGATTTAAATAAAAAGCTTGGAACAAGACATAGAGCAGGAATTGGCATATCGGAAAACTCAGATGGACTTGTAATAATAGTATCTGAGGAAACTGGAAACATATCTCTTGCTATAAATGGGAAATTAACTAGAGATTATAGTAAGGAAAAATTAAAAGCTATATTAATGAGGATAATAAGGATTAGATATAGCAGAAAAACGGCTTTAAAGGAGAAGGTGAAAAGATGGAGAAAAGCGGGAAAAAACAAATAGTTATAAGAATAGCCTGTTTAATAGCTTCTTTTTGTCTATGGCTTTATATAAATAATTATGAAAATCCTATAAAAACATATAAGATTAAAAATGTTACGGTACAAGTTTTGAATCAGGATTTGCTCAAACAAAATAATCTTGTCCTTTCACCAAATCAAAACTTTAATATAAATCTAACAATAAAAGGCAATGCAATGGATGTATATTCAGTTAAGGCCAGTGATTTTAAATTAGTTGCAGATTTAAGCTCTTATGCTTTAAAGAAGGGTGATAACAGAATACCTGTAAAAATTGAAAAATATCCTGATAATATAAATGTGGTGCAGACAGATAGTTTATGGGTTGATATTAATTTAGATGAGTACACACAAAAAACTGTTCCTGTAACTACAAACATACAAGGCAGACCTCAAATAGGGCTTTACTCATCAGATGCTACCGTTAATCCAAGAAATGTAACTGTAAGTGGTCCGGCAAAAAATATACAGTTAGTAGATCATGTAGAGGTTAATGTAAATGTAAGCAATTTAACCAGTGATGCGGAGCTTAAGGTTGTACCTCAGCCAGTTGATGCTAAGGGGAATCTTATAAGTGATGTTAAGGTACAGCCTGGCACCATAAATGTCAGTGTACCTATAAGAAAAGCTAAAAGTGTGGCTGTAAATGTAAAGACTAAAGGGCAGCCTTCATCGAAAATAAGTATAAAATCTGTTTATCCTGAGCAAAACTATGTAGATGTAATAGGAAGTGAAAGCGAACTTGCAGATATAAATAGTATAGATACAGAAGAGGTTGATTTAAGCAGCATAACAGGGGATACAGAAGTAAAGGCTAAATTAAATGTCCCTAAAAATGTACGACTTGTAGGAAGCAGTACGGTAACTATAAAGATAACAACAGAACAAGCTGCTAATAATCCGACAAATACGAATACAACGCTTAGTGTAAATATAGGTTCGACTAATCTAGATCAAAGCTTGAAGGCTGAAATAAAACCTTCTACCATAACAGTAGTTGTCTCTGGAGGAACTAATATTAGTAGTGATTCAGTAAAAGCAGTTGTAGATTTAAGTAACTTAAAGGAAGGTACACATGATTTGCCGGTAAATATAACACTGCCGGAGGGGGTAAAAAAAGTATCACAAACTCCAGATAAGGTTACTGTTACTATAAGTAAGAAATAGAGCCAAGAGTAGAGTTGTAGAAAATTACTATAACTTTACTCTATATTTCATTCAGTTTGAAACTTATATGTAGTTTTTAAGAGAGGAGCATAAAGGTTGAGTTTAAGAATAAGCAATATAAACATAGATATAGATGAAGAAATTGAAGCTGTAAATAGAAAGGCAGCCAAAAAGCTTAAAATTTCAGAGAAGGATATCAAACGCCTAAAGATACTTAGGGAATCTATAGATGCAAGGCGTAAGGATGCAATAAAATTTAATTACACAGTGGAAGTTAACTGCGAAAATGAAGATAAAATATTAAAGAAAATACATGATAGAGATGTAATCAAAGAAAAAGAAATTGCAGAGGAACCTTTTAAATTTGGAAATGAAAAACTAAAGCATAGACCTATTATCGTTGGCATGGGCCCTGCTGGAATGTTCGCAGCTTTGACTTTAGCTCAAAATGGGTATTCGCCGCTTGTAATAGAAAGAGGCGAGAGGGTAGAAGAAAGAACCAAGACTGTTAACACCTTTTGGGAGAAGGGAAGCTTAAATACAGAATCCAATGTTCAGTTTGGAGAAGGGGGAGCTGGAACCTTTTCAGATGGAAAGCTTACGACAAGAATAAAGGATTATAGATGCAGTATTGTAGTAGATGAATTTGTAAAAAACGGAGCACCAGAGGAGATAGCCTATGTTGGAAAACCACATATAGGAACAGATATATTAAAAGAAGTTGTTAAAAACATAAGAGAGAAAATCATAAGTCTTGGAGGCGAAATTTTATTTAAAAGTAAGCTACAGGATTTAATAATAAAAAACGGTAAGCTTCAAGCTGTAGTTGTAAATGGAGAAGAAATTCCCTGTGAATGTTTAATAATGGCCATAGGTCACAGCTCTAGAGATACTTATGAAATGCTTTATAAAAATCAAATAGTTATGGAAACTAAGCCTTTTGCAATAGGCGTAAGAATAGAGCATAAGCAGGAGCTTATAAATGAAAATCAATATGGAAAATATAAGGATCATCCAAGACTTAGGGCAGCAGATTATAGACTTGCATATACGACAAGGGAAACAAAACGTGGAGTTTACAGCTTTTGTATGTGCCCAGGTGGAGAGGTTGTAGCTGCAGCATCGGAAAATGAAAGGCTTGTTACAAATGGTATGAGCAATTATAAAAGAGATAAAGAAAATGCAAATTCTGCTCTTGTGGTTTCAGTTAATGAGGAAGACTTTAAAAGTGAAATTGAATTATATAAAAGTTATATGCCAAGCTTAAAGGATTTTAGTAAAGATAACTATCCTCTTTGGGGAATGGAGTTTCAAAGATATTATGAGCATCTAGCATATATAGCTGGTGGTAAAAACTACTGTGCTCCAATTCAACTTGTTGGAGATTTTATGAAGGATAAGAAAAGCACTAAATTAGGCTCAGTTACTCCAACCTATAAACCAGGCTATACATTTTCTAATCTTAAGGAATGCTTACCAACTTATGTAATAGCTTCGCTAAAAGAGGGATTAGAGAATTTTGATAAAAAAATAACAGGTTTTATGGATAATAATGCTATTATGACAGGCATAGAAACAAGAACTTCTGCACCAGTTAAAGTATGCAGAAATTCTGAGCTTGAAAGCATTTCTCTTAAAGGACTTTATCCAGCAGGAGAAGGAGCGGGCTTTGCAGGAGGTATAATATCAGCAGCTGTTGATGGCATTAAAGTTGCAGAAAGTTTAATGGCAAAATATACAATGCACTGAATTTTCTGAAAAAACAAGCTTTCATGAAAAAGTTTGTTAAAATATATATAAACGATAATATGCATACAATTTTATTTCAATATACAAATTATAACGAAAAAGAGGAGAGAGCTTAATGATTAAAAGTTTTAATGAAATTATCGAAAAAGTAAAGCAAAATGAAATGAAAAAAGTAGCAGTAGCAGTAGCACAGGATGAGGCAGTACTTAGAGCAGTAAAAGATGCAAAGGATAATGGAATTGCAGATGCAATACTTGTAGGAAATCATGACGAAATAGTATCTATAGCTTTAAAAATAGGAATGGACATAAAACAATATGAAATAGTTGATGAACCAGACGTAAAAAAAGCTGCTCTTAAAGCAGTAGAATTGGTATCAAGTAAAAAAGCAGATATGGTTATGAAAGGACTTGTTGATACAGCTACTTTCTTAAGATCAGTACTTAACAAAGAAGTTGGACTTAGAACAGGAAAATTAATGTCACACGTAGCAATATTTGAAACAGAAGCTTTTGACAGATTATTGTTCTTAACAGATGTTGCTTTCAACATGTATCCTGAATTAAAAGACAAGGTTCAAATAATAAACAATGCAGTTAAAGTAGCACACGCAGTTGGAATAGAACAGCCAAAGGTTGCACCAGTTTGTGCAGTTGAAGTTGTAAATCCAAATATGCCAGCAACACTTGATGCAGCAATGCTTGCAAAAATGAGCGACAGAGGACAGATAAAGGGCTGCATAGTTGATGGACCTTTAGCACTTGATATAGCATTATCAGAAGAAGCAGCACAACATAAAAAAGTTACTGGACCTGTAGCAGGAAAAGCAGATATACTTTTGATGCCTAATATAGAAACAGGAAATGTTATGTACAAGACTTTAACTTATACAACTCATTCTAAAAATGGATGTCTTCTTGTTGGAACAGCAGCACCAGTTGTACTTACTTCAAGAGCAGATAGTCATGAAACTAAAATGTATTCAATAGCACTTGCAGCACTTGTTGCTAGCCACAAATAATTAGTTAGGCTTGGAGGGAAAATAATGTATAGATTATTAATTATAAATCCTGGATCAACATCAACAAAGATAGGCGTATATGACGATGAAAAAGAAGTATTTGAAAAAACTTTAAGACATTCAGCAGAGGAAATAGGTAAATACAAGACAATTTTTGATCAATTTGAGTTTAGAAAAGATGTTATACTTGATGCTTTAAAAGAAGCCAACATAGATATAAAAACTTTAAACGGAATAGTTGGAAGAGGCGGAATGTTAAAGCCTTTAGTAAGCGGAACTTATGAAGTTAACGATGCTATGATAAATGATCTTAAAATAGGAGTTCAAGGACAGCATGCAGCAAATCTTGCAGGAATAATAGCAAAAGAAATAGGAAAAAGCTTAGACATTCCAGCATATATAGTAGATCCTATAGTTGTTGATGAATTAAGCGATGTTGCAAGAGTATCTGGTATGCCAGACATTCCAAGAAAAAGTATTTTCCATGCATTAAATCAAAAAGCTGTAGCAAGAAGATATGCAAAAGAAAATGGCAAAAAGTATGAGGATTTAAACCTTATAGTAGCTCACATGGGCGGCGGAACAACAGTTGGAACACATCAAAAGGGAGTAGTTGTTGATGTAAACAATGGACTTGATGGAGAGGGACCATTCTCACCAGAAAGAAGCGGTGGAGTTCCAATAGGAGATCTTGTAAAAATGTGCTTCAGCGGAAAGTACACTTATGAAGAAGTTATGAAAAAGATAAATGGTAAAGGTGGAGTTGTTGGATATTTAAACACTCTTGACTTTAAAGCTGTAGTAGACAAAGCTCTTGAAGGAGATAAAGATTGCAAACTTATATATGAAGCATTTACATATCAAGTTGCAAAAGAAATAGGAAAATGTGCAGCAGTTTTGAGTGGACAAGTAGATGCAATACTTTTAACTGGTGGAATTGCTTATAATGAGCATGTATGCAAAGCAATAACAGATAGGGTTAAATTTATAGCTCCTGTAGTACAATACGGTGGTGAAGATGAACTTTTAGCTCTTGCCGAAGGTGGACTTAGAGTTTTAAGAGGAGAAGAAAAGGCTAAACAATACTAATTTATGAAAATAAATCTACTTTGTTATGTAGTGAATATATTTTAAACCTATTTATAGGAGAATGTGATTAATTATAATTTTGCAATCAATAAAGTTTTATATATAAATAATAGTATGCTTGATTTTGGCATATTTTGATATGCAAAAAAGGTTCAATCACATTCTCCTTTTATATTATTACAATTCGCTTTTTCAATACATATGTGGTGCTAAATTATACATACAAAGAAAAGTAATTTTTTTTGCCTGATTTCACCATACTATATTTAGGTTAGAAAAATTATTTGTATAGGTTGGAATTTTTAGGGGTGTTAGTTTGAAAAGTAAAATTAAGTATCTTGATGGGTTAAGGGGATTAGCAGCATTTATAGTTATTGTAGATCATTTTATGCTTGCATTTTATCCTGCTTTATTTAGTACGTTAGGAAAATATAGTCATACTAGTGGACTTATAGAGTTAAAATTATCTAAAACAATATTTAATATATTATATGATGGCAACTTATCAGTATGTATATTTTTTATATTAAGTGGATATGTTTTAACTTATAAGTTTTTTTTGACACATGATTATGAGTATATTATTTCGGGTGCTTCAAAAAGATATATAAGATTGATGGTGCCAATATTGTTCACGATGAGTGTAGCATATATTTTTATGAAGTTGTCACTGTTTAATAATAGTACTGTAGCAAAAACTACATTAGCAGTTAATAGTGTGTCTCAGTGCTGGACATTTAAACCAAGTTTTTTAGGAATGATTAAGCAGGCAACATATGGTGTATTTATTAAAAATCAATATTCATATTATGTAAGTCTATGGACTATGACTTACGAATTTTTAGGTTCATTTTTGGTATATTCCATAGCAGCTATATTAGGTAGACTTAGGAACAGATATATTTTTTACATAATAATTGTTTTGCTATTTATTAAAACATACTATTTGGCTTTTATTTTAGGAATGATTTTAAGTGATTTATATAATAATTATAAGCATATTAAAATATTAAATAGCCGACTTTTGGGTATAATTTTTCTTATTATCGGAATATTTCTGGGTTCGTATCCTCTTGTTTCTACAGATGGAACGATTTATAAATTTATGACTATTAACTTCGCAGATTCAATTATGTTTTACCATATAACAGGTGCATTTTTCATTATGCTAGCATTATTAAACTTGCAAAGCTTAAAAAAATTATTTTCAAGCAAGCTATTTTATTTTCTTGGTCAAATATCATTTCCTATGTATCTCTCTCATTTGATAGTGCTTTGCTCATTTTCAGGATTTGTATTTATGAAATTATTACGCTTTTTAAATTATCATGTTGCATTTATTATTACGTTTGCATTATCAGTGCCATTAATAATGCTCATTTCGTATTTTATTCATAAGTATATTGATTTGGGTGGTGTTAAATTATCTTCTTATGTGTATAAGAAGTTTTTCAAATCTACTTTTGTGGTAGAACGAAATATAAATGCTGATGCTAATAAATAATTTAAGTGATTTTATTTTTAAATATTCCATGATAAATTTCTAAGATTCATGATAATACTTATGCATGACTTAATTTTAGTGAGAAATTTTTTGGCAAATGTATGCACTAAAGTTAAGACTTTACCGCAGGATGGTAAAAAAATTGTTTGATGTTCAAAGTTTACCTGTGACAGCATAAATTACTAGGAGAAAAGTGCTTAAGAGCTTATAAACTAAGTGATAATATGTACGATAACTTTAAAGGTAATGATATAAAAATTATAATTAGTTATAAAAAATTAAGGCTAAAATATAAAAGTAAACAATTGCTGAAAAATCTATATTATTATATAATTATAAGACAATAGAAAAAAGTCCAATATCCATGGATATGACAGGATGTAATACCAAACTTATGTTGATATTTTATGTGAAAAGATATATAATCATTAAAGTGTAGTGTTTTGATTTATATAGTAATAATCTTGAAATGTGAAATATATGTATACAAATTTGATTTTTTATTGAAAAATATGTACAAGTAGTGTATACTAATGTGGTAAAACTGGAAAGCTGCATTAATGTAATATAAGATTTAGCTTTAATGGAACAATTATATTACATATATGTGAGATTTAATAGTAGTTTAAACTAAGATAATATTTGCTGCTTAGTTTTGCAGATATTAACTTTTTATTTATATTTAATTTAGTTATTTACATTAATAAGTAGGAGGGATTTGTAAATGAATTTCAAAAAGACATTAGGTTTAGTTTTAACAGCAGCTTTGGTTTCATCTTCAATAGTAGCTGTTAAACCAGCAAAGGCTGCAACAACTTCAGCAACACCAGTAGTTGCAACTGCACCAATTAGTAGTACAGTTCAAAGTTTTAGTTATTTCTTTGCACAAAAATCACTAGCATTTGATGGAGATAGGGATAGTTGTGTAGTATCTACAGCTTATAATGGACAAGTACAATATGAGATGTGGGTTAAACAAGTATCAGATCCAAATGCAAAATGGCAGGTTGTATCAAAAGGCGCAGATGGTAAGCCAGGATACGCAGAAGCTACAGATGGTAACAATTCACTATACACAATACCTTTAGTAGATGGATTTTCTTTTAAACAAGGAAACTACATTATAGCTGTATATGCTAAAGTAGCAAACACTGATGGAGCAAAGAGCAATGGTCTTAAAATTGATGGAAGTGGCGTTGCTGGCAGCACAGGTACAGAACAAAAATTTGATGTAGCAACTTCAGCAAAATTACAAGTTAAGAGCAGTAGTGATAAACAAAAATATGATGATGTTATGAGTGGAGACTTTATGTTTACTCCTGGTACTCTCGTAGCAGGTCAAAAAACAACATTCAAAGGATTTGCTTCACAAAAAGATGGAGCTAAATACAAATTCATAGTTAGAAAATCTGGAACAGATGGTTCAGATATTAAAAATTATACATTTTTAAATGATTCATTCCAGTCAAGTGTTGATTGGACTCCAGCAGAAGCAGGAACTTATGAAGTAATTGCTTGGTCTGAAGCAAAAGTTAATAAAGGCGGAGCAAGAGATGGATGGGCTATATCAACTGTTACAGTTGCTGCTGCTCCAGTTCAATCAAAGTTGACAGTTACAAAAGTAGCTGATTTCAACCCATTCATGGGAGTACAACAAATAACAGTAAATGATTCAAGCTTAGTAAGCAAAGTTCTTGTAGATGGAAAAGAAACTAAATTTAGTGCACCAGATGCAACTACAGTAAGAATGGTATTAGACAATGAACCAACAACAATAGTACTTGTAGATAAAGATGGTAACCAAGTTACTGCAAAGGGTGGTAGTACTCCAACAACAAAAACATTAACAGTTACAAAAGTAGCTGACTTCAACCCATTTATGGGAGTACAACAAGTAACAGTAAATGATTCAAGTTTAGTAAGCAAAGTTCTTATAAATGGAAAAGAAGCTAAATTTAGTGCACCAGATGCAACTACAGTAAGATTAGTATTGGATGATGAACCAACATCAATAGTACTTGTAGATGCACAAGGAAATCAAGTTACTGCAAAATAAGTTAATTAATAAAAATAATCTTATATAACCAAAACTCAAGGAGGGAATTTTTAATGAATAAGAATAAAAAAATGTTAGCAGTTCTTTCAGTTCCAGCTTTAGCTTCATTATTAGCTGTAGCAGTTACTACACCTGTAAAAGCTGCAAATAGAGATTTCTATGATACATCAACAACACCACTTACAACTTTCTCAAATTCTGATTATACTTCAAAGGATGCTACATTGAATGCTTTAATAGATGCATCAATGAATCATCCAAGTCAGCTTGTTTATGAATATGGTGGAAAGTACTACAATTATAAAACTTTATCAGATAATTATGCTACTGATAGAAATGCTTCTGGCGCAACTGTAACAACTGCTTTCGCTAAAGCAATAGCTGATACACCAGTTGTACCAGATCCAGTTCCACCAGTAGTAACAAATTTAGCTGTAAGTTCTGTAACTTCTCTTAATGTAAAACAAGTAAAAGTAACATTTAATAATACAGTTGATAAAACAACAGCTGAAACAGTTACAAATTACACAATTAATGGAGCAGCATTAGTGAATAATTCTGATATAGCTAAATTGCAAGCTGATGGTAAATCAGTTGTTATAACAGTAGCTGGAGATGGATTAACTAATCAAAGTTCTAATACATTATCAGTAAATGGAGTTAAAGATACAAATGGTAACTTCTTAAACAACTCTGCAGCAACTGCATTTACAGTAGCTGATAATGCATTTCCACAAGCAACTAGTGCAACTTTAATTAGCCCAACAGAAGTTAAAGTTACATTTTCTGCACCTATAAAAACAACTAATACTACTGATTATTTGATAGATAACGGAGCTTATTCTGTAGCTTCAGTTACTTCAAATCCATCAGACGATAGTGTAATATTAGATTTAGGAACATCTTTGCCAGCAGGACCACATTCATTAGTAGTATCACCTTCAACAACTGGTACATTGCCTGCTGCTTATAATGGTTATAAAGTAGCTAATACTACTCTTACTGTAAATGCAGTATATGATGCAACTGCTCCAACTGTAAGTGTAGCAAGCGTTAAATTGGCTAGTGCAAACTCAACTACTGTACAGTTTAAATTTAGCAAACCAGTAGCTTTAAATGGTGCTGATTTTTATTGGGGCTATAATAATGTTCATGATAATTTGGCAAAAACAACAGCAGTTGATTCAGCTGCAACACAATTTTCAATAAATGGAACACAATATGCAGATGTATATGATGTTACATTTGGAACAGCTTTACCAGCTGGAACAACTACATTCTATGTAAATAACGATGCTGATATAACAACTAATTCAACATCATATATTTTAGATGGATGGGGAAATAAATTTACAAGTACAAGCGTTACTGGAGTACTTTCAACAGATACTACAAAGCCTACAGCAACTAATGTAGTATTCAATAAAGATGCAGGAGCTATTGATGTAACATATAGCAAAAATAATATTTCTAATGGTTTAGATGGTACAAAATATACATTGAAAGATAGTTCAGGAAATGTTGTTACTTCACCTTCAGGATATTTTGATGCTTCTGGACATCCACTTTCAATATCAGATCTTACAACTACAAAGGGATATTACGAAATTGGAGTTGGATCATTGCCAGCAGGAACTTATACATTGACTATTGGCGGAATTACTGATAGTACTTATCCAGTAGCTAATGCAATGGATTCTAAGTCATATACAATAACAGTTCTTAATACTAGCAATCCAGGAGTTAATAAAGTAACTTATAATAAAACTGCAAACAAAGTGTTAGTATACTTTGATAAAGCAATGGCTGTTTCTGGTACAGGTTCTATACTTGATCCAACAAACTATCAATTTGATGGAAAAGCATTACCTTCAACAGCTACAATAACAGCTACAAATAACAATTCTGTTGCTATAATTACATTTGCAACAGGAACAACATTTGCAACAGGAACAACGTTATCTGCTAGTGATTCTTTGATAGTTGGTTCTGTTAGAGATTCATATGGCAACTTACTTCAAAATTTATCATATGAATCTAGTCCTTCTAAAAATACAATGACAGCAGATGGTGTATCAATTGCTGATGTTAAAACTGATTCATTTACTGCAACTTCTAACACAACAATAACATTTGTAGTAAAACAACCTCTTTCAGGAGTATACAAGGATAATATAACTATTACAAGATCCGATGCTGCAGGTAAGAGTGTTAAACTTACTAATGCATCATATGCAAATAAGACATTTAGCGATGGAACTTATGGTGCCCTTGTTACACTTACAGTGTCTGGTAATGATGCAACTAATGGTTATGTAGATTTAGGAACAGATTCAACTAAACTTAGTGTTAAGTTAGCTGCTGGTGCTTTTGCTACTATTAATGGTGGTTCATATACTGCACCAGATGCTGGAAATACAATAAGCACAATTGCAGATGGAGTAGCACCTTTAATTGTTGATGCTACGACTGACTTAAATGGTAATGCTCCTGCAACAGTTACATCAGGAAAATATGTTACTATAGATGCAAAAACAATTTTAGCTACTGCATCTATGTCAGATGTTGAATTTGATGCAAGTGAAAAATCTACAGTTTCAATAGGTAAATTAACTCTTAATAATAAGGTAGTTCCAGCACAAACTTTCACTACAGATAGTAATGGTTATGCAAAAATTAACCTTTCACAGTTAGTTGGTTTAACTAATACTGGTGTTAATGGTGCATCTGTTACTGAAGCTCAGTTAAAAGGTTTAGCTGGTGCAAGTAGTACATTAACAATACCAGTTACTATGATTGATGCCTCAGGAAATGAAACTGATGGAACAATAACAATAACTAATCTACACTAATAGAAAAAGAGGGGTTATCCCTCTTTTTTTTATCTAAAATGCTTTTTATATTTAAAACTTAATAATGGTTATTATAAATCAAAACTAAGATTTGGTTATTGGAGAAATGTTAATGAAAACTAGAAAGTTATTTTGTTTTTAACTTCGATAAAGCAAATATGTTGGATTTTTATAATAAGCTTGATAAATATGCGTGTTGTATAAAATCGAGTTTGTTAATTTAAATATATCAGATAAGCCACTTGTATTAAAAAATTAACAAATAGTTCTTAAGATAAAGGTAGAAGAGTGGTGAATTAAATTCTGTATTTATTAAGAAGAATATTTCTTAAAGAGAGGTAGAACAGTAATTGTGATATACTATAACTAGCTGAATATTGCTAAATAAAGAGCCATTGTTTATAATTATTTAAACAAATATAATGGAAGAGAATATCAGTCAGCTACAAAAAAATATGAATTAGAGATTTAGTAACTGAGATTTTATTGGTGAAGTATAAGATTAAAGTTACTTATAAAGAATTGCATTCTTTAGTAATTGGGATTCACAATAGATAATATTAAATTATTTAGAGAAATTTGCTTAAATATCTGTTAGTGAAAAAGGAAAGCTTTAATCAAAAATTAGAAATTTAGGTACTTTGATAAATTAAAATATTAATTTATAATGTGCTTTTGGATAAATTACTTTATTTTCTAGCTTAGAACAAGTAGAAGTTGCATAAAAAGCTTATTAAGTTAATTTTACAACTATATAATGAAAGGATATAACAAGAAATTGAGGAGGTAATAGTTTTGAGAAAAAATAAATTATTAAAAATTATAAATTTTTTAATTATAAGCATATTAATTATAGGTATGCTGGCTGGTTGTGGAAATGCAAAAGGAAAACATGAAGCTGTAAAGCCTGTTAAAGATCCTAGAAAGATTGTACAGGATAAAAATTACACTAAAGACTTAAAAAGCGAAAAAGAGGTTTTAGATGGACAAATTTATTTGCAGAATGGTATGGTATGTGGGGCTATTATGCTTAAGAATAATGTCAGTGATAAGGATGCTAAAGCATTAGCACAAAAGTATGCTGATGAGCTTAAAAAGACTTATAAAGGTATGAAAATAAATGTTCAGGCTGTAAAAAAGAACAAAAACGTGGCAAACATTACAGTTGAGAGTTGACAGGGGACAGTGGATAGTTGGAGGTTGAGAGTTTTTTAGTTGGCAGTTATCAGTTGAATTTATAGGTATTATGTGTTGACGGATAACTACAAAACTAATTGATTGTAACAAATAACTATCCACTCTTCATTGTCAATTCTCAACTGTTAATTTTTGTATCTTGAAGTGCCATAAATTTAATGATAAAATTAGGTTACTTAAAGTTATAATGAAATTTATTTAGTTGCTGATTTTAAATTTGAGTTAAGGCTAGTAGTATTATAAATAAACTGTTAACTGCAAAACTAAAAAACTGTCAACAAATAACTATCAACTATCAATTGTTAACTTTCAACTGTTAAGGGCGGTGAAATAATTGGATAAAGAAACAAAACAAATGTTTGAATTAATGTTAAATAAATTGGATAGCTTAGATAAAAGGCAGAATGAAATATATTCTATAGTGAGGTCAATTGAACATAGTAATAATACTCATAAAGCTGAAATAGATAACCTTAACCTCAAAGTTGCACATAGTGAGGGCGTAATTAATAAAATCGGCGATGTGATTAATAAAAGTAGATCAATAAAATGAAAATTATTAAGTAAATACATTAGTCTGATGCTTGTTTTAGATTACTTAAAATTAGAATGAGAATTATTTAGTTGCTGATTTTAAATTTGAGTTAAGGCTAATAGTATTATAAATAAACTGTTAACTGCAAAACTAAAAAACTGTCAACAAATAACTATCAACTCTCCATTGTCAACTCTCAACTGTTAAGTAAGTACATTAATTTAGTACTTATTTTTTTATAATTAATTTTTATTTGGAATGTTTTTCATTATATAATAAGATATAGGGTTATATACAGGGAATTAATAATAAGAATTAATTGTTAATTACTGCACTCTATGATAAAATTATTGTGGGATGGTGATATATTATGAAGATTAATAAAGTTATTGCAACAGCAGCTCTTGCGTTTGCAATTTTAAATTTAAATTCATTTAAGATTAAAGCAGCAGATGTAAGTCAAGCTGTTAAAACCTTTTCGGCCAGGACAAATGTAGCTTTAAATAAAACTTGGACGGTTAAATTTAGTAATGAGGTTGATGAAAAAACTATTGGAGACAATGTTAAGGTTCTCGATGATGATACAAATACTTATGTAAATGCAGCAGTAACCTTAAATAGCGATAAAAAATCTCTTCAAATAGCTGCACCTTCAAATGGTTATGATGTTAATAAAAATTATACTGTTACAGTCAGCAGCAAAATTGTTAACTTAAATGGAAAAAATCTTGCACAAGATGCTAAGCTTGATTTTACCACAGCAGCTATAAAAAGCACTGATGCTATAAAAGATATAAATACAGCTGTAGGGACTATGCCTACTCTTCCAGGCAGCATAAATGCACTTTTAACAGATGGAACAACAAAATCTTTTGATATAACTTGGGACAATCTATCGCAAAGTGACATTTCAAAAGCAGGAACTATAAATCTTAGTGGAACTTTAAAGAATACTAATTATAAAGTTGCAGTTAATATTATTGTTGCTGATATAGCTTTTTTGAAACAATTTAGTACTGATCTTGGAAATGTAGAAGCAAAAATATCAGATAGTAATGAGAGAAATGTAATAGTAGTTTTAAAGACAGCTGTAGATGCTAAAATAGCAAATCCATCTAGTACTTTAAATTCACAACCAGCAAAGGATGCTTGGCATGCACTTACAACTGCACAGCAAAATGATTTGGAAGGTATAATGCTTAGTAATTTTTCGCTGGATGAATTACTTGAAGCAAAAGCAATGCTTTAATAAAACATGAGAATTCACTAAGATATTACAAAAAATTCATTGAAAGTATTGAGGATTATGTAGTATTATATTAAAGGTATAATATACAAATTAGCAATAAAATATGCAGTTTATATTTTGCATTTTTACTTATGCCTAAACATGTGGGAGGGAAACTTTTTGGAAGAACAGGAAATGACATTGGACTTGAAAGACTTCTTTTATATTATAATTAAAAGAAAAAAGATGATATGCTTAATAACTATAGCGGCTGTCATAGTTTCAGCTTTGCTTAGTTTTTTTGTGATAAAGCCAACATACCAAGCTAATACAAGCATAATAGTTGGAAGACCACAGCAGGATAAGAACGAAAAGCTAGATAACAATGATGTTACGATGTATCAAAATTTAATGAAAACTTACATAGAGATAGTTAAATCAAAGCCTATTTTAAAGGCAACAATAGAAAAGGCAGATTTAAATTTAACAGAGGATCAGCTTGGAAAAATGATAAATGCTTCAAGTCAGCAGGGAACTCAGATAATGGACATAAGCATAACAGATAAAAATGCTGAAGAAGCCTATAAAATCGCAGATTCACTTACAGATACTTTTATAGATAAGTCTAAGGAAATATTCCCAACCTCTGGAGTGCAGTTGTCTGTAATGAATAAGGCAGATGTACCTAAAGCACCAATAAAGCCTAAAAAGGTGCTCAACATAGCAATAGCATTTGTTTTGGGTTTGTTTGTATCAATTGGACTAGCTTTTGTGCTTGAATATATGGACAATACAATAAAATCTGAAAATGACGTAAATAAATATTTGGAACTTCCGGTTATAGGTATAATACCAGATCAGCCAGATATGCAGGAATAGGGGGATAATTAATGTCTGTTTTTATAGTAGAAAATGAACCAAAATCACCTGTAACTGAAGCGTACAGAACGCTTAGAACTAATATACAATTTTCATCCTTCGATAATGATTTGAAAAGCATACTTGTAACGAGCTCTGGTCCATCCGAAGGTAAAAGTACAACAATAGGAAATATTGCTTTTACCATGGCTCAAGCAGGAAAAAGGGTTATTTTAATAGATTGTGACCTTAGAAAGCCGTCTGTTCATAAGAAATTTTCTATATCAAATAAGATAGGTTTGTCGGATTATCTTGTAGGTGAAGCAACCCTTGAAGAGGTTGTTGTAAAATATAACGATAGTTTAAGTATAATACCTTCTGGAACAATACCTCCTAATCCAGCTGAAATGATATCTTCAAATAAGATGAAGTCATTTATAAAGCAGTGTGAGGCTGATTATGATTGTGTGCTTGTTGATGCGCCACCTGTAATAGCTGTAACGGATGCACAAATATTATCAACTTTTATAAATGGAGTGCTTCTTGTTGTAGCATCAGGACAATCAGATAAGGATGCGGCAGTGAAGGCAAAGGAACTTCTTGTGAATGTAAAAGCAAACATAGTTGGAGTTGTGCTTACAAAAACAAAGACTAAGTCTGGCTATGGTTATGGAAAAGGTTATGGTTACGGTTATGGATATTATTATGCCGATGATGATGGAAGTAAAAAGAAAAAAAGGAAGAAAGCAAAATGATAGATATACATTCTCATATTATTCCAGCTGTGGATGATGGCTCAAAGGATGTTGAAACCTCACTTGAAATGCTTAAAATTGCTCATCAGGATGGTACAAAAATTTTAATAGCTACTCCTCATTTTTATAGGAATAGATACGAGTGTAATTTCAGTGATATTCAAAATCATATAAAAAATTTAAATGAACTTGCAATAGAAGCGGATATAGATATAAAAATATTGCCCGGGCAAGAGATATTTTTGGATAAATATTCTTCGGATTTATATAAGTCTGGGACAATAGGTACAATAAATAATAGTAGATATATGCTTGTAGAAACCTCTCTTGTTGGGGTAAGGCCAAGGGATTTAATGGATAATATATATGAGCTGAAGCTTTTGGATGTGGTACCAATTATAGCCCATCCTGAACGCTACGAATTTGTTATTAAAGATAACACGGAAATAAACGATTTTATTAAAGAAGGCTGTTTATTTCAAATAACAAGTACAAGTATAACAGGAGGCTTTGGCAAAGAAGTAAAGAAGACTGCTGAAAATTTAATTAAAAACGGCATTTGTAATTTTATTGGCTCGGATGCCCATACAACTGGCAGAAGATGTCCCAAGATAAGAGAAGCACTTGAACAAATTAAAAATATTGATGAAGGGATTTATAGTAGCATTAATAAAAACTCTTTATCTTTAATAAATAATGAAAAGTTAAATATAAAAATGGAATTAATAAAAAAGAGAAAAAAGTTATTTCCGTTTTGGTAATTATTTTATAGTTTTCCATTTGAATTTAGCTGGAAAACTTTCTTATTATATTAGTATATTTTGTTATGAAATTAATGGTAATGTGGCTGTAACCTTTAAAGTAAATTGGGGTTGTGATATAATTATAAAAGGATAATTATAATATTATCTAAGCTTAGGGGGGGTAAGATGCAAAATATGGAATTGGAAGTAGAGGAAAACTATAGCAGCAAAAAGAAGGATTCACATGAAGAGTATATTAACTATAATTGTAGTTTTACATATTATTTTATAAAAAGATTTGTTGATATCATTTGTTCGGTTTTAGGAATAACTTTTTTAAGTCCCCTTATGCTTATAATTTCCATTGCTATAAAAATAAATTCAAAAGGTCCAGTTATTTTTTCTCAGGAAAGAGTGGGAAAACACGGGAAGATTTTTAAAATGTATAAATTTAGATCTATGGTAGTAAATGCTGAAGATTTATTATGTGAGCTTAAAAATAAAAATGAAATGTCTGGTCCTATGTTTAAGATGAAAGAAGATCCAAGGGTTACAAGTGTAGGCAAGTTTATAAGAAAGACAAGTATAGATGAACTTCCACAGCTTTTTAATGTGTTAAAGGGTGAGATGTCTCTTGTTGGGCCAAGACCTAATTTGCCTGAAGAAGTGGCAAAGTTTAATAATTGGCAAAAACAAAAGTTCATGGTAAAACCTGGTCTAACTTGCTATTGGCAGGTAATGGGTAGAAATGATATTGGTTTTGAAGAATGGATGAAGCTTGATATAAAATACATAAAAGATAGAAATACTTTACTTGATTTAAAGCTCATATTTAAGACGTTTTTTGTTTTATTTGGGGACGAGCATGCAAGATAGAACAGTTGAGAGTTGACAATTGAGAGTGGATAGTTGGTTGTTGACAGTTGATAATTATAAGAGTTAGTAGTTGAGAGCTAACATAGACTTATGTTTGGAGGGTAGATTATGCTTTGTGCACTTATTATGGCTGGAGGTAAAGGTGAAAGATTTTGGCCGTTATCTACAGATGAAAAACCAAAGCAATTTTTAAAGCTTATTGGCGATAGAACTATGATACAAATGACGGTGGCGAGGCTCTTAAAGCTTATACCACTTGAGAGAATATTTGTGGTTACAGGTAAAAGATATGTGGATTTATTAAGAGAGCAGCTTCCTAGTTTGCCACTTAGAAATATAATTGTAGAACCTGTTGGCAGAAATACAGCACCTTGTATTGGTTTATCTGCGTTTATGATAAATAAATATTATGAAAATTCTTCAATGATAGTGCTTCCATCGGATCATTTAATAGTAAATGAAGAGGAATTTTTAAAGACAATAAAGGCTGCTGATGAATTTATACATAAAAATGAAGAAGCAATTGTTACCTTTGGAATGAAACCCAATAGACCAGAAACAGGGTATGGCTACATAAAATGCGGAAGTAAGGAAAAAAACATAGATGATTATAAAATAAAAAATGTAGAGCAGTTTGTTGAAAAGCCAAATACTGAAAAAGCTAAAGAATATTTAAAAGAAGGCAATTTTCTTTGGAATGGTGGCATGTTTATATGGAAATGTAAAAATGTGCTTCAGCTTACAAAAATGTATTTAGCTAAAACTTATGAAGTTTTAAACGAAATAGCAGCCTGCAGGGAAAATGAATTTGAAGAAGTTTTAGAAGAAAAATATCCTGAGGTTGAGAATATTTCTGTAGATTATGGAATAATGGAAAAGGCAGAAAATATGTATGTTATACCATGTGATTTTGGATGGGATGACATTGGAACCTGGTATTCTGTTGAAAGATATAGAACGAAGGATGAAGATAATAATGTTTTTGTTGGTGATATAAAAAACATTGACGGTAAAAATAATATTGTTGTTGGAAATGAAAAGCCTATAGTAGTTGTGGGGCTTTCTGATGTGTTTGTTGTGGAAAGTGATGACATTATTTTTGTTGGTAAGAAAGAGGATATTGAGAGAATTAAAGAGATTAAGAAAAAAGTTGTAAAATAATTAGATATGAGGTATACCGTAATGAATGTTGCATTAGTACATGATTGGCTCACTAATATGGGTGGAGCTGAAAGAGTTATAATAAATTTTAAAGAAATATATAAAGATGCACCAATATACACTACATTATATAATCCAGATAATTTGGATAATGAATTCAAAAATATTGATGTTAGAACATCTTTTCTCCAGAGTCCAAAGAATTTGAGAAGAGGTCATCAAATGTTATTGCCATTTATGCCTATGGCATTTGAAAGTTTTGATTTAAATGAATATGATATAGTGCTTAGCAGCAGTTCATCTTGTGCAAAGGGTGTTATAACAAATCCTGATACTATGCATGTTTGCTATTGCCATACTCCTATGAGGTATGCATGGGAATATTATTATGAATATGCAAATGAATGGGGATTAAATAAGCTTAAAGGAAAATTACTTAAGTATGTTATGAATTACATAAGGATGTGGGATAGAGTATCAGCAGATAGAGTTGATTATTTTATAGCAAATTCTGAAAATGTAGCAAAAAGAATATGGAAACATTATAGAAGAGAGAGCGTGGTTATTCATCCACCAGTAAGATGTAATTTGTTTAATATAAGCGATACTGATGAGGATTATTTTTTGATAGTTTCAAGATTAGTTCCTTATAAAAGAATAGATTTAGCCGTACAAGCATTTAATGAGTTGGGATTGCCACTAGTTGTAATTGGTGATGGAAAAGATTTAAATAGATTAAAGGCCATGGCTAAGGATAATATTAAATTTTTAGGAAGGCAACCTGATGAAGTTATAAAAGACTACTATTCTAAGTGTAGAGCGTTTATATTTCCTGGCGAAGAGGATTTTGGAATAACACCACTTGAAGCGCAGTCTAGTGGTAGACCTGTAATTGCATACGGAAAAGGTGGAGCTTTAGAAACTGTGGTTGAACAAAAAACTGGTGTGTTTTTTAAGCAACAAACTGCAGAAGATTTGAAAGATGCAGTTAATAGGTTTCAAAGTTTGAGTTTTGACAAAATGTGTATAAGAAAACATGCAGAAGAGTTTGATGAGAAAATATTTGAAATGAAAATTAGAAATTTTGTTAACGAAAAACATGACGAATTTTTAAGTACTAAGAAGTGGAAGGTGCTATAAATGAGACAAGTTGTATTTAATGCCCTTCAAACATCTTTGAGTGGAGGGATAGGAAGATATTGTCATGAATTGTCAAAAGCTATATATGACCAGCATAAAGTTGATTTTAAAATAGTCATAAGGGAAGAAGATAAAAATTCATTTAGTTTTGCAGATATAAAGGATTTAATAATTGTTAAAAATATAAAGAATGCTAAACAGAGAAATTTTTATGAACAATTTAAATTACCTAAGTTAATTTTAAAAAAGTATCCTAATGCCGTTATACATTATCCTGATACAATGGCTCCAATTTTTGCAAAGAATAAGGTAATTATAACAGTTCATGATTTAGCTTTTAAAAGTGTTAAAGATGCATTTACATGGAAGACAACTTTGTGGAAAAATTTTATTACAAATTTATCTATAAAAAAGGCTGATAAAATAGTAGCTATAACTGAATTTACAAAGAGTGAGATGCTAAAGTATTATCCTAAAATTAATGATAAGATAAGCGTTATTTATAATGGTTTTAATGATTTTTCTAAAGAGCATATTAATTGCAATAATATTAATAAAAATATTTTGGATTTAAAAGATAGTAAATATATACTAACGGTTAGTACTATATCACCAAGAAAGAATATAGATGGAATTATAAAGGCATTTGATTTAATAAAAAATAAAATTAGTGATTATAAATTAGTTGTAGCAGGGAAAAATGGTTGGTTATATGAGGAAGTTTATAAAATAGTTGATAACTTAAATTTAAGTGACAGAGTAGTATTTACTGGAGGTATAAATGATGATGAATTGAAATTTTTATATAAAAATGCTAATTTATTTGTATATCCATCGTTTTATGAGGGATTTGGATTGCCACCTTTGGAAGCGATGAGTTTTAAAATTCCTACAATTGCATCTAATGTCAGCTCGTTACCGGAAGTTATACAAATGAAAGAATGTTTATTTGATCCATTTGATTATAAAGAAATATCAAAATTAATATTAAAAATTGAAAATAATCAATATTTTAAGGACAATATTATAAAAAACCAATCCCAAATTTTGAAAAGTTACTCTTGGAATAAATGTGGTAACAATATGGTTAAATTCTACTTAGAAGGATGATAAAAATTGTTATATTTTATAAATGCAATTCTAACTATAATATTAATATTAAGTATTTATAAGGATTATAAAAAATACAACATATTATTTGTGGCAGATTCTAATAAATTGTCATTTATTATGTGGACGGTTACTTTAATTTTATATAATTTGTCATTGTCAAATTTATACAATCCTGATTTGTATATTAATTTATTAGTACTACCAATAGTAATAATATTTTTTATAGGAAGTAGAATTATTTGTATAAAAAATGACAATATAGGAAAGTTAGTTAATAGATTTTACGAGGAAAATTGGGAAAATGTATATGGAAAGTTAAGCATAGTGTTTTTAATTATAGCAATAATTTCATTAGGAATAAATTTTAAGATTAATGGTATAGCTATTTTAAGTGAAAATAAAATAAATAAGCAATCTATTACAACTTTAGGATATGGTGTGTTTATTGCAGTAATTGCTGCTCAAATACAATATTTAATTTATAGGAAAAATAAAAGGATAAAAAATTTATTATTGTGTTCGATTGCTGTTATATGTTCTGGTTTGACATTAAGTAGAGGCCCATTATTTTATTTCGTATTAACAGTATTTATATTTGAAATTTATAATTTATATTTTTTAAAAATACATTGTAAGCATGGAATTAGAAATATTAAAATAAAGGTATTAGCAATAATTTTTATATTTATTTTTGCGTTTAATTATGTTGGTAATATAAGGAACAAGTATGTTATGGATAATTTTTTTCATCATACTTTGAATGAGCATTATATGATGAAAAAAAATTATCCGACTGCTTTTACTCAACTATATATATATTTAACAAGTCCATTAGAAAATGCTAGGTTTAGCATAGAAAATCAAAGTGTTGAGAATATGTATTTTAATGAACTTTTGTATCCTATAGTAAAATTTAATGCTAATATTATTGGGGAAGGAAATAGATATAAGGAATGGATAGATAATAAACAACAGTATATTCCATATTTGGACGATTTGGTTGGGTTGAATGTATCTAGTTTTATAGTTGATGCATTTAATGATTATGGATATTTAGGATATTTGGTATATATGTTTTTGTTTTTTTTGTTGTCAATCAGTTTAATAAAGCTAATAAATAGTAATAAGCATTCATCCGTATTTAATATTCTTTTATATTCAAATGCACTAAATTTTTTATTATGGAATGTATTTGTTAATTCATTTAAGGTGGGAACACAATATATATATATAGTATGTTTCATTTTTTGCGAGTTCTTTTATAAGATAAAAAAGTCAAAATACAGTTTAAAGTTAAGAAGGAGAAAAAAATGCCTTTAGTATATATAATAATAGTTAATTATAATGGGTATAAGGATACAATTGATTGTGTAAATAGCCTGAGGAAAATAAAGTATGACAATTACAAAATTGTTATTATAGATAATGATTCAACAAATGATTCTGTTAAAAAGCTAAAATTCTATTTAGAAGATTGCACAATACTTAGTATGAAAAGTAATTTAGGTTTTGCGGGTGGAAATAATTTTGGTATAAATTATGCACTTAAAAATAATGCGGAGTTTGTGCTATTATTAAATAATGATACTATTGTAAAAGATGATTTTTTGAACAATATGATTTTAACATTCATAAAAGAAACAAATGCGGGAATAGTTGGATGCAAAATAATGTATCATAAGGAAAAAAACAGGATATGGTATGGAGGTGGCAAAATAGATTGGTTTAAGTTTATTGGAATTCATTTTGGAATGAAAGAATTTGATAATGGACAGTGTGATTTTGAAAAAGAGATAGATTTTATGACAGGGTGTTGTATGTTGATAAAAAAAGATGTATTTAAAAAAGTTGGTATGCTACCAGAAGAATATTTTATGTATTTTGAGGATTTGGATTTTTGTGTTAGAGTTAAAGATTTTGGATACAAAATATTGTATAATCCTAAAAGTGTTATTTATCATAAAGTTGGATTATCGTCAGGAGGGGAAGAATCACAATTTTCTGTCGAATGGGGAACTAGAAATAGAATTGTATTTATGAATAAATATAAAAAAAAGGTTAAAAATTGTAGATTTATTAGTTCTCAAATATTTTTTTATATTACTAGAATTTTAAAATGTATTAAGTATATTTGCAATGGAAAAATATATCTGGCTAAAGCTATTTTAAAGGGAATTGAAGATTCAAAGTAATTATTGTGAGTTAATAGGAGCTGCTTTTATTATGGAAGAAGATACAAAAATATTGTTTATACATAATACAATAACGTGGTACAGAATACCATTGTTTAATACATTATCTAGATTAGATAATAGGAAATTTAAATTTTTATTTACTAAGGTTAATTTAGGAGAGACTCAATATAAGATTAAAATTGATTATGAAAAACAACTTGATGTAGACTACATTGTTTTAAATAAAAAGAATTTTTATAGATCTTTTATAAAAATTCTTTTTAAATATGATTATGATGTTATAATTATACCAGTATTAGATTCGCTATCAGAATGCATTGATTTTTTTCTTGCTTTTTTTATATCAAAATTGAGAAGAAAGAAAACATTATATTTTTGGGAAAGATGGGATCCTGACAAGTACTACTCATTTAAGGACTTTTTAAAAAAAAGTATTAAAAAGTTGATATTCAAAAAATTTGTAACTAAAGTCAATGCATATATTGTTCCCGGAACAAAAACTAAAGAATACTTTTTGAAAAATGGAGCTAATGAAAGGAAGATTTTTCTAGCACCAGATGCAAGTGAATTAAAATTTCAGAATTTAACAATAAATGTTGATATAAAACGAAAATTTAGTATAAATAATGATTATAAGGTAGTTTTATATTTTGGTAGATTGATGGAAAGTAAAGGATTGGATTATCTTATTAAAGCATTTTTTAAATTGAAAAATAAATATAATAATGTAGCTTTGTTAATATGTGGGGATGGGGAGTTTAGAAAATATTGTGAAATTTTATGCAAAGAGTTGAAGTTAGAAAATGTATTTTTTTGTGGTAGAATAGATCCTAGTATTAGAATTAGTTTCTTTAGACAATGTGATGTATTTGTATTGCCGAGCATAACTTATAAAGGACAAATTGAAGCTTGGGGATTAACTGTAAACGAAGTAATGGAGTGTGGAAAACCTATTATTGTTACAAACGCTGTTGGATGTGGGGATGATTTAGTTAAAAATTATAAAAATGGGTTTATTGTTAAGGAACGTAATGAAAATGAAATTTTTGAGGCAATGTATAAAATACTTATAGATGATAACTTAAGGGCTAATATGTGTAAAAATTCACTTGAAATTATAAAAAATTATACATATTTAAATATGGCAAACGGATTCAACAAGGCTATAGAATATGTTTTAGATAATGAAATTTGATTAAAAAATGTTAATTTATACAGGAGGTGCTAAAGTAAAATGAATAAAATAGCAGCAGTAGTAGTTACATATAATCGGAAAGAGAAACTTTCAATTAATTTAAAATGTTTGCTAAATCAAAAAAGAAATTTAGATAGAATATATATAGTAGATAATGGAAGTACGGATGGAACGGATAAAATGATACAAGAGATGTTATTGCAACATAAAAATATACAGTATATAAGATTACATAATAATATTGGAGGATCGGGTGGATTTTATGTAGGTATAAAATCAGCTTATGATGATGGATTTGAATATATATGGGGAATGGATGATGATGCTTATCCTAATGAAGATGCACTATTGCAATTAGAATCAGTTAGAGAAAGATTACCACAAGATGTTTGTTTATGGTCAAATTGCGATATGGATATAGACTTTGATAAAAATGATTATAAGGAAGTTGATTTTTGGATTTTTGTTGGATTCTATATTTCGAGAAATGTAATTAGCAAAGTTGGTTTCCCTAGAGCAGATTTTTTTATATACCATGATGATGTTGAATATGCCAACAGAATTAAAAGATTTGGTTATAAGATAATTAAAGTTAAAAATTCAATAATAAATCATAAGTCATTTGAACAGAGAAAATTTTATGAGAAAAAAATTTGTGGCAAACTTATTAAATTTCCTATTATGAATGATTGGAGAATATATTATTTGGTAAGAAATTCTATTTTAATGTATAAGATTAGTGATATTAAAAGATATAGACAAATATTTATTACAAACCCTAAAATTTTTTTGAAAATTGTATTACTTAATACAGATCAAAAATTAATTTTTTTAAGGGGTTATATTGATGGAATTTTAAATATTAGTGGAATAAAAGTTTTACCTTAAATTAAAGGAGTTAAAAATATGAATTTTAAATACGTTATAATTGGAGCAGGTTTATCAGGATTAACACTTGCACAAAAAATTTCAACAGAATTAAATGAGCATGTTTTAGTAATAGAAAAACGTAATCACATAGGTGGAAATTGCTATGATTATTACAATGAAGAAGGAATTTTAATACACAAGTACGGACCACATATATTCCATACTAATCATAAAGATGTATGGGATTATCTCAGTAAATTTACAAAGTGGAATTATTATCAACACAGGGTTCTTACATATATTGATGGAAACTATATTCCAATGCCAATAACAACAGAAACCGTTAATAAGTTATATAATTTAAATTTATCTAATAATGAAATAGAAGATTTTTTAAAGGAACAAGCTAAAGATATTGATGAAATAAGAAATTCAGAAGATGTTGTTTTGAGTAAGGCTGGAAAAGACATATACGAAAAATTTTTTAAGAATTATACAAAAAAGCAGTGGGATGTTTATCCTAATGAATTAGATAAATCTGTTATATCAAGAATTCCTGTTAGATATAATCGTGATACAAGATATTTTACAGATAAGTATCAGGGAATGCCTAAATATGGATATACAAAGATGTGTGAAAATATTATAAATAATCCTAAAATTCATGTGCTTTTAAATACAGATTATAAAGATATAATAGAAAATTTAGAATATAAATATTTAATTTATTCAGGTCCTGTTGATTATTATTTTGATTATAAATATGGAGAACTTAAGTATAGAAGCGTTAAATTTGAATTAGAAACTTTAAATGTAGAATCTTATCAAGATGAGGCAGTAGTAAATTATCCTAATGATTACGATTTTACAAGAATAACAGAATATAAAAAATTAACATGGCAGGAAAATAAAAAAACAACTATAGCAAGAGAATATCCTACTTGGGATGGAGAACCTTATTATCCAGTTCCACAAAAAGAATATTTAGATCAATATAATTTATATAGGAATGAAGTTGAAAAATTAAAAAATGTATTTTTTATAGGTAGATTAGCTGAGTATAAGTATTACAATATAGATGCAGCTATAAAGAGTGCGTTTAATTTGTTTGAAAATAAAATTAGGGGATTAGATTAATAATGAGCATTGCTAAAAATTACATATACAATGTTGTATATCAACTTTTAATTTTAATACTTCCACTTATAACAGTTCCATATGTTTCAAGGATACTGGGAAGTAATGGTGTAGGAATAAACGCATACACAAATTCAATAGTGCAATATTTTGTATTGGCTGGAACTATAGGAATAAGTCTATATGGAAATAGAACTATAGCTTATGTTAGAGATAAGAAAGATGAACTTAGTAAAACTTTTTGGGGAATATTTATACTAAAACTTATAACAACAGCTTTAGCATATATTGCTTTTTTAGTATTTATTTTTATCATTAAAAGTAAGTATACATCAATATATTTTATTCAATCATTAGCTATATTATCCGCTACTTTGGATATTTCATGGTTTTTTATGGGCATTGAGGATTTTAAAAAAACTGTAACAAGAAATTTTATAGTTAAAATGATTGGTGTTGTATGTATTTTTATATTTGTTAAAAATAAAAGTGATTTAAATAAGTATGTTCTTATATTATGTATATCAGATTTAATAGGACAAGGCATAATGTGGATGTATATGAAAAGCTACATTAATAAAATTCAATTAACATTTAATGATATCAATAAACATTTTATACCTGCTGTGCAACTTTTTATACCTCAAATAGCTATTCAAATATATGTAGTCTTAGATAAAACTATGGTTGGAATGTTTTCAACACCATCGGAAGTTGGATTTTATGATAATTCGCAAAAAATTGTTAAGATGACCTTGGCAGTAGTAACATCTATGGGGACAGTAATGCTTCCAAGAGTGACAAATACTTTTGCTAAAGGAGATCTTAAAAAGGTTAAAGAATATTTAGTTAAATCCTTTGAATTTTCATCATATTTAGCAATACCGATGATGTTTGGAATGATTGGTATTGCTAATGAATTTGTGCCTTGGTTTTTCGGAAATGATTTCTTAAAGTGCAGCAGTCTTATAATTATAATAAGCCCTATTATTGTTGCAATAGCTTGGAGCAATGTTTTGGGGATGCAAATTATGCTTCCTGTTGGTAAAGTCAAGGAGTTTACTATTTCAGTCACTGTGGGTGCGGTTGTAAATTTTATAATTAATTTATTTTTAATTAAAAAATATGCTTCATTAGGTGCATCAGTAGCTTCTGTTATAGCAGAATTTGCTGTTACACTAGTTCAATTTTATTTGATGAGAGAGTATATAGCTATTAAGAGTATGTTCAATAATATATGGAAGTATTTTTTGGCATCAGGTATTATGTTGTTATTTTTAAGAATAATTGGTAATTATATGAAAACTAGTATTAAGACTACTGTTGTACAAGTAGTGGTTGGTATGCTAACTTATTTTGTTTTACTGGTAATGTTAAAATCAAATGTTAATAATTATATTATAAATATAGTTAAACGAAAATTTCTAAAAAAAACGATTTGATTGTAAACTATATAACAAATGCCGTCATGAAAAATAACCTCTCATTTGATATACTTTTGTAAAGTAAAGATATGGGAGGTTTTATTTTGAGATCTATAACTGAAAATCTAGTTCTCTGGAAGCAAAGAATTATGGAAAGAACTTAAAATGGAATGTCAGTTTCAAAATGGCGTAAAATTAACGAAATCAGCAAGAATATGTATCATTATTGGAATCGTAAAATAAGCAAAAAGCAGCAATTAGATAACGAAACAGAGTTTGCAGAAGTTACTTCTGTTGTTTCAAATGTATATAAGTCAGAGATTAATCACTGGAAATCGAATGATTTCCAGATATTCTCTAAAGACATACAGGTAACTGTCCCAAGCAACTTTAATCAAGATTCTTTAGAAGGACTAATGAAAGTTTTAAAGCAACTATGATGCGTCATATAGCCGATGATTATTGCGAATTGATAAAGGAATGCCTTTATGAAGAAGGTATTGCTTTGTATAATGAACTGTCAGATTCGGATTTTAAAAAGCTTATACGAAAACAATATAACTATATAAAGAAAATTGCAAAAGAAGGATTTTATTAAAAAGTCAGCTTCGCAGATTGATGTGAAGCTGACTTTTTGAGTTACGGTATGTGTTCCACCGCTTACAAAATTAAGCATAATTGTGAACTGTAAACTGAAAAAATATAATGAAATAATAAAGAAAATTGGATATAATAATATTAAAGTATAAAAAATATAAGAGGAGAGCGCATGAATGGCTATATTATCAATGTTTTATGGCATAATTATTTCGATGTATTATATGGACAATAGGTAACATCATGTACCACATATTCATGTTACTTACCAAGGGCAAGAGGCTGTGATTTCAATACCAGCTGGAGAATTGCTTGAAGGTGAAATTAAATCTAGCAAGATGAAACTCATACAAGCATGGATAGAAATTCATAATGATGAACTTATGGCTGACTGGGAACTTGCGCTCAAAGGCGAAAACATTTATAAAATTGATCCTTTGAAATAAGAAATGGGGTGAAGTTATGAATCCAAGAGTAAAAGATGTAGTTCCTAATAAGGATTTTACAATTACTGTAACATTTACTGATGGTCAAATAGGTATATTTGATGTAAAACCATATTTTGATACAGGTATATTTAAAGAATTAAAAGATTGGAATTTATTTAAAACTGTAAAACCTTTTATGGGTACAGTGCAGTGGATACATGAACAAGATTTATGTCCGGATACTATATATTTAGAAAGTAAGAAGATAGGCAGGGAGAAAGCTATAATTTAATAGCTATAGTGGAGTTAAGTATTTTATTTCTTAACTCTATTTTTATACAATTTAATATTTTCTGAAGTGAAACGGAAGAAAATCATCCATAACTGTGAATGGAAAAAGGGGTGAAGTATTAAAGAAAATTGGATATAATATTACTATATGTAGAAGGTATTATAGATTGGAGTGAATATTAAATGGAAGAATTTTTAACAGCGGCAGAAAGAAAAAAACAAACAGAAGAGGCTATAAAAAATATAAATATTAATAATTTAGTTCAAAGCTACATTGAGAAGACTAATTCTTATATAAAAACAGCTGCGGAAAGAGGTGCAAGCAGTACCTTAGTTATAATTTCGGAAAATGATGCTGTGATAAATAAAAAAATTGGAGATAAAATAGTTCGGTTTCTAATAGAAAAGGGATTTAAGGCGGAGCTAAAAAAAGTACCACAATTTTTTGCCTTAGAAGTTTCATGGTGAAGGTTTTGTTAAAGCCTTTTATAAAGCAATAAAAGATACCACTATGGATAATATTTCCAAGATATTTATGACAGGTGTAAGCACTATAATGTTAGAGGGTTTAACATAACAAGAAACTATACTTTAGATAAAAATCTTAATGCTATGCTTGGATCTACTAGAGATGAACTTTCATGGGTTATGGATGAAGTTTGGTTAAAAGATGTAGAACTTAAAAGTAAAATCTGTAAGGATATGACGGAGTATTATAATGGATATAAATTTAATGCAAATAGCAAATCTGTTTTTAATCCAGATATGACAATGTATTTTCTTGATGGATATTTGGCTTATGATCATTATCCAGAAGAAATGATAGATAATAATGTAAAGACAGATTATGGTAAGGTTAATCAATTGGCATATAATTTTAAGTGAAAGGATAGAATTTTTTATATTAAAAGAACAAAATTAATTATATAATAAATCATAACATTTTTAAAGTAGGTGAGAATATGAATAAAGAAGACTTAAAAGCCATACAAGAGCTATTAAGGGAAGAGCTTAAGCCTATAAAATCTCAACTTAAGGAAAATACAGATATATTAAAGGCTTTAGGACATAAAGTAGAAGTAAATAAAGCTGAAATAGATAAAATAAGTAATGATACAGCACATATTAGTGGTCATTTAAAAAGCATAGGTGAAAATATTGATGCAGTAAAAGAAGTTTTAGGAAGACATGAAGTAGATATAACTGTATTAAAACGTAGACCGGTATAAGATTTAATAGAAGTCCTTAAGCTATAGGAACTTGTTTACATTTAAATTATTATTTTACAATTGATGTAACGTTTTCAAGGAAAAGTTACAAAGTTAACTCAAGAAGTTGATGAACATGATAAAGTTATAAGTCAGATTAGGGCTATTAAATAAATTTTAGTATGAAAAGAACACAGTAGGAACATTATTCTGCTGTGTTTTTTTGTTATATAATTTTAATATCCATCGTGAACTGAATATAGGTTGATAACTCTTACCTAAAACGTTATAATTAAAGCATAATAATAAGAGATTAAAAGGAGATAACTATGAAAGGAATAGTACTTGCCGGGGGGTCTGGTACAAGACTTTATCCGCTTACAAAATCAGTATCAAAGCAAATACTACCAATATATGACAAGCCAATGATATATTATCCTATTTCTGTTTTGATGCTTGCAGGAATAAAGGACATACTTATAATTTCAACTCCGAGGGATATTGAATGTTTTAAAGAGCTTTTAGGCGATGGAAGCCAGCTGGGGATTAATTTTGAGTATGCAGTTCAGGATAAGCCAAGAGGACTTGCAGATGCTTTTATAGTTGGAGAAAAGTTTATTGGAAATGATAATGTTGCTCTTGTACTTGGAGATAATATTTTTTATGGATATAGATTTACAGAAAGACTTCAAAATGCAGCAAATAGAAAAGAAGGAGCAACAATTTTTGGTTACCATGTAGGAAATCCAAAGGCATATGGTGTTGTTGAATTTGATTCTAATAATAATGTAATATCCATAGAAGAAAAACCAGAAAATCCAAAATCCAACTATGCTGTTCCGGGGCTTTACTTTTATGACAATGAAGTTGTTAATATTGCAAAGAATATAAAGCCATCAGCTAGAGGAGAACTTGAAATAACAGATGTAAATAATGAGTATTTAAAAAGAGGAAAGTTAAAGGTAGAGCTTTTTGGAAGAGGTATGGCATGGCTGGATACTGGTACGTGCAGTAATCTTTTAAGTGCAGCAAATTTTGTAGAGGCTATTGAAACTCGTCAGGGAAGATATATAGCTTGCCTTGAAGAGATAGCTTATGGAAAAGGCTATATAAATAAAGAGCAGCTTTTAAAGCTAGCGGAACCTTTAGCTAAAACAGATTATGGTCAGTATCTTATTAATTTAGTAAGTGATGAAGAATAAAAGGAGCTTGATATAATGAAAACTTATTTAGTAACAGGTGGAGCGGGTTTTATAGGCTCAAATTTTGTCCACTATATGTTAAAAAAGCATAAAGATATTCACATAATTAATCTTGATAAGCTAACTTATGCAGGAAACTTGGAAAATTTAAAAAAGGTTGAAAAAAATCAGGGCTACACTTTTGTTAAAGGTGATATATGCGACAAACCGCTTGTAGAAGGTTTGTTTAAAAAATACGATATAGATTATGTTGTGAATTTTGCTGCAGAATCTCATGTTGATAGAAGCATAAGAGAGCCAGAGGTATTTGCAAAAACTAACGTTGTTGGAACAGTTACTCTTTTAAATGCTGCAAAAACTGCTTGGGAAACTGAGAATGGATACAAGGAAGGAAAGAAGTACCTCCAAGTATCTACAGATGAGGTTTATGGTTCACTTGGAAAGGAAGGCTACTTTATGGAAACAACACCACTTGATCCACATAGCCCATACTCTTCATCAAAAGCTTCAGCAGATTTAATGGTAAAAGCTTTTTATGATACTTACAAGATGCCTCTTAACACAACAAGATGTTCAAATAACTACGGACCATACCAATTTCCAGAAAAGTTAATTCCACTTATGATAAATAATTGCCTAAGCAAAAAGCCACTACCAGTTTACGGAGATGGTTTAAATATAAGAGATTGGCTATATGTTGAAGATCACTGCAAGGCTATAGATATGGTGCTGGATAAAGGAAGAATTGGTGAAGTTTACAATGTAGGCGGGCATAATGAAAGAAATAATTTGTATATAATTAAAACTATAATTTCATATGTGCATGACAATGTAGATTCAAGTGTAGATGAAAGTTTAATAAAGTATGTTGAAGACAGAAAAGGTCATGATAGAAGATATGGAATAGATCCAGAAAAAATAAAAACAGAATTAGGCTGGTATCCAGAAACCTCCTTTGAAGCTGGAATTGTAAAGACAATAAAATGGTACTTAGACAACAAATCCTGGATGGACAATTTGACCTCAGGCACATACGAGGAATACTATAAAAAATACTACAAAATTTAGAGTGCAGAGAACAGAGTACAACGAAGGATGATTTATCTTTCGATTTTCTCAGATAAATCTTTAATTATAACTAATGATGTTCAGCTTTGCTGAACGAAATAAATAGACAGTTAAAAAATGGTGTCAACCTTGTGTCTATCTATATATGATTTGTTTCTTGAATAAAGTTCTCATAAATGGTTCTATCAAAACAAATTCTAAGATCAGGTACAAGTATTGGAGCTAATGTAAAAGAAGGCGTAAGTGCCCAAAGTAAAAAGGATTTTTTGAACAAGATGAATATAGCACTAAAAGAAGCAAATGAAACAGAATACTGGATTGAATTGTTTATAGAAACTGGTTATATAGAGGATAGACAACCACAAATTTTATACAAGTGTAGAGAACTTTGCAGAATGCTAAGTGCTACAGTATCGACAACTAAAAAGCACTTAAATTTATAATAAAACCCAGATTACAGATACTAGAGGAAAGGTGCAGTTAAGGCTGATTTGTCTTTAATGTGTGAAATAAGTCTATAGCACAAAAAAGTTTAGCGCAGCTAAACTAAAATGTATCTATAAGTTAGAAAATTTTTGTGCGAATAGCAGAAAAATTAACATTCACTGTACTCTGTACTCTGTACTCTGTATTCTGTTTTAATGGGGTGATAATTTTGAAATTACTAATAACCGGTTCCAAGGGTCAGCTTGGAACTCAGCTCAGAAAAATATTAGAGGCTGGAAAATCAGAAATGGGAAAAATAGACGAAGTGTATTCGAAAGCTGAAATAAAATATGTTGATTATGATGAACTTGATATAACAAATTTAAATGAAGTTATAAATTATGTTTCTTCATTTAAACCAGATGCAATAATAAATTGTGCTGCATATACTAATGTAGATAAGTGTGAAAGCGATGCAGATGCAGCCTTTAAAGTTAATTCAATAGGCTCAAGAAATTTAGCTATTGCAGCCGAAAAAGTTCATGCAAAATTACTTCATGTTTCAACAGATTATGTATTTAATGGTCAAGGAAATGTTCCATTTAAAGAATATGATTTGCCAAGTCCCGTAAGTGTATATGGAAAAACAAAACTTTTAGGTGAACAGTATATAAGGGAAAATTGCAGCAAATACTTTATAGTTAGAACAGCATGGCTCTATGGATATTATGGCAAAAATTTTGTCTACACAATAATGAAGGTAGGAAAAGAAAAAGGGCATCTTGATGTAGTAGATGACCAAAGAGGAAATCCAACTAATGCAGAAGATCTTGCTTATCATATATTGAAGATAGTTTTGACAGAAGAATACGGAATATATCACTGCACAGGAACAGGAGAGTGCAGTTGGTATGACTTTGCCCGGGAAATAATAAGCTTAAGCAAAATAAACTGTACAGTAAGTCCTATAACTTCAGGTGAATTAGGAAGAACAGCAAAAAGACCAGCATTTTCATCCTTAGATAACATGATGCTGAGGGCAACCGTTGGAGATGAAATGAGACCTTGGCAAGAAGCGATTAGGCAATTTATAAATAATGTGGATAAACTTAAATTAGAGTAAAGAGTAGAGAGTAAAGAGTAGAGTGAAGGATGATTTGTCTTCCTTGCGTCAGATAAATCTTACAACTTAATAATTTAGCTGCGCTGAATTAAAAAGAATTTATAGTCTTTAAAATTTTTCTGCAAGTAGCAGAAAAATTAACCATCACTCTACTCTCTACGCTTTACTCTCTACTCTTCATCTAATGGAGGTAAGTAGTTTGGGTAAATTTAATTTTAAAGAAACAGAAATACAAGGGGTATACATAATAGAAACTGGTATCTTTGGAGATAACCGCGGATACTTTATGGAAACCTATAATTATAATCAGTTTAAAGAAGCAGGACTAGATATGGTTTTTGTCCAAGATAATCAATCAAAGTCTAAAAAGGGAGTTTTAAGAGGACTCCATTTTCAGAAAGAGCATACGCAGGGGAAACTTGTGCGGGTAACTAGAGGAGAAGTTTTTGATGTTGCTGTAGACTTAAGGAAGAACTCTAAGACATATGGAAAGTGGGTTGGAGTTGTACTTTCAGAAGAAAATAAAAAACAATTTTATGTGCCAGAAGGTTTTGCACATGGTTTTTTAGTGTTATCTGATGAAGCGGAATTTTGCTATAAGTGTACAGATTTTTATCACCCAGAAAGTGAAGGCGGAATCATCTGGAATGATCCAGATATAAATATAAAATGGCCAACAGAAGAAATAGAAGAACTCATATTTTCCGATAAAGATAAAAAGCATCCAAGGCTTTCAGAATGTAAAATAGAATTTTAAATCAGTTAACAGTTCAGGATGATTTTCTTCTATATTCGATTTATGAACATACAGCGAAGATGACGGAAGATATTTCTGAAGTGAATTTAAAGATTATAAAATAAGTTTAAGTGGTGCATTTGTGTGTACCACTTTTTTTACGAAAATGTAACAACTTTTCACTGAATACAACTTTTATATGTGATATAATTTATAAAGCGGGGTTTGGACAGCAGCCCATTATCCTTTTTATACAAGAGAGAGTTATTTTTTATGATTGTGCACTGATTTAAGTTTGGAGGATTTGATGAAGAAAGTTATTTTTATTGGAGTTTGTCTTGTTTGGTTTTGCTTTATTTTTTATAATTCTTCGCAAAATGGAGATAAATCCAATTCAAAAAGTTTTAATATTGTAAATACTATTAGGGAAGAATTAAGAAGTATAAAGGGCGAAAGTAAAGAAGATTATAGTAAACTTCCACAAAATCAAAGGGATGAAAATATAAACTTATTTATAAGAAAAAATGCTCATGCCTTTGAATATTGTGTGCTTGCAGCTTTGGTGACTGTTTTGCTTTTCCATTTTGGAATGGAGGGAAGGGGAGCCATAGTATATATTTTGTTTATTTGTCTCTTATATGCCGTGCTAGATGAATTTCATCAGCTTTATGTACCAGGAAGAACTTCACAGGTAAAGGATGTTCTTATAGATTTCGTTGGAGCTAATATTGGAATGTGGCTTAGCTATTTTATCTATTATGTTATTTTGAAAAGGAAAAAGAAAAAAGTTTGAGGAGATGAATAAGAAACATGGCAAGAAAAAAGAAACGAAAGTTGCCTATATTTTTGGCAATTATAATATTAATTATACTTTTGTTTGGTATAATGCTAAAGTGGAATTCAGGATATACTCAAAGTGTATCTGGAAGTACCAATGCTTACAATAAACTTAAGGATGCAGTTATAGCTGGGGGAACAGTTTCGCTTTCTAGTGATGATATAAATAGTGTTATTTCAAATTCCTTTGAGGCACAAACCCATAAAGGGGTTACTATTAAAAATATTTATGTAAATATGTCTCAAAATAAGCTTGATATTAAAATACCAACAGCTTATAAAGGGCAGAACTTTTTAGTATCTTCCACTGGAAAGGTTGCGCTTAAAGAAGGATGTATAGTATATTTACCTGATTCCTTTAAGCTTGGAGCAATACCACTTCCAAAGAACTTTATCTTAAATAAATTAAAGGCTATGTATAGCAGTAAATTTACTATTGAAGATGACGGCATATACATTAATAAATCTGCATTACCTGTTACAATAAATTCAATAGAGATAAAAGATAATAACTTAAATATAGGTGTGGAAAAGTTGAAATTAAATTTGAGCAATAGCAAAGCAGCTGAGGTTAGAGATGAACTTTTAAACACAGTTAAAAATTTAAATGCAAGTGATAAGACAAAGGTAGAAGAGGCAATTAAGTATATTGAAAATAATCCAAATGCGTTAAATAATATAAAAACTAAGCTTAGTGGTGTTTCAAATAGTGAGATAAAAAAAATAGTCCAGGATATTGACAATGGAAAGCCTAGTGATGGTGGAAACAGCAGTATTGTTACACCAAGCCAGGGGACAAAAAAAATAGACACTAAAACGGCAACAGAGCTTAGTGAGGAATTAGGAGAGGCAGCCGGTAAAGTAAAGGATAGTGCTTCAAAAGCTGTAATTAATGCTATGCAGGCTCAGGCGGCTTCAGGAACAATAAATTCCAGCTTAATACTGCCTCAGGTTAAGGCTTTAAATCAAACTCAAAGAGATGAGGTTCAAGATGCATTAAAAACTAGTATTAAACCTATGTATTTTGCTCAAGTTAGCAGTATGCTAAAGTGATGGTGTTTGCAAAAAACTTGTAAAATGAAAGCATAACAGCAGCATATGTATTTTATTTAGAAAACTAATATGATATAATTAAACGTGTTGTTAAAATAAATAACATTGGGAGGCAATATGGGGATTTTAGGAAAGAAAAAAACAAGTAAACAAGTTGAAGTCAAAGTTAAGGATGAAGAAGTTTCAAAAATAAAACTTGCTCTTACCGATGAAGAAAAAGCAAGAATGTCAAATGTACAAATACAGTACTTGGAAGATGAAATTGCAAAACTTCCTAAAATCGAAGATGGACAAGTTAATTTAACGAGCGAGTACTTTGTTTATTTTGAAGGCAAAATAGAAACTAAAGTTTTTATAAGAAATGCCTTGCCTAAAAGTGTAAATTTCGAAGAGGTATATTTAGGAATACAGGATGCAGATGGCAACCTTATAATACATCAAAAATTTAATTTAGCTAATTTGGGTGATATTCCTCCTTATTCTGCTAGAGTAACTAAGCTTTTTTTTGATGTGGATGGAGTAAATTTAGATGATATCGACTTTGAAAACTTAAAGATATGTTTTTCTGGTGGAGTTAAGGCTTTTAAAAGCATAACAACTGAATTTCAAGAGCTTCCAGAAAATTTGCCAAGTGATCAGGTTGCTATGCTTAACAGATATTTAGAGGATTTAAACCAAATTGAAGTGAATACAGTAACATTATCAGCTGTTGATCTTTTAGAAAATGAAGATGGAAATATTATGATAACTATAATAGCAAGAAATGGTTATGATAAGGAAATTAAGTTAGAGGAAGTTCCTATTTCTGTTTTTGATAAGAATAACAGTAGGGTTGCTGGTGGAAAATTTAAGCTTGAAGATTTAAATGTTTTGCCTAAAAAGGCTAGAATTTTTAATTTAATATTAAGTAAACAAAATATAATTGAAGAAAACTATGATCTTAGCAAGTGGAGAATAGCTTTTAATTGATATGACTAGGGAGGACTATTATTTATATGAAAAAGAAAACTAAAGTTATTTTATGTGTAGTAGTAGTTTTGGCATTAATTGCTTCTATAGTTGCTGCTGTTGGATTTAACAACAGTAATAATGATAAAGGCAAAAGTGCTTCAGTAAATAATGTTAATAAATCTACTAAAAATAGTAAAGCTAACGGCAATAATAACGACAATTTAAAGAGTAATAAAAATGTTAAAGATGTAAAAAGAACTGAAAATGGAGATACCATAACAGTTACAATCAAAGGAAAAGATAGTGCTAGCGTTACTGAATTAAAGGCATTAGCTCTAAATACAGCTAATGATTTAAAAAAGCAAAATCCAAATAAGAAAGTAAATGTTAAGGCTGAATTTAAAAATGAAGAAGTTGAAGATGTAAATTTGGGAAGTAAAGCCGATGATAGTAAAATCTATTTCGAAACTAAACCTATGTATGATCCTATTTTAAAATGTATAAGATTTAAATTGCATAATTTAAATAATGTTAATAAAGTTCAAGTTTTATTAGATGGTAAGGAAATAAAATTATCAAGTAACCAAGTTTTAAAAGCTAATAATGATGTTTTTGCAGTTAAAAACATAGATCAAAACTTTAAAACAGGTAAAATTATTTTGCAAGATAAAAGTGGAAACAAATTAGAAGCGAACTTTTAGGGGGTATTTTTATGAAAAAAAGTTTTATCAAAAAAATTTGTACATTTACATTAACATGTGCTTTATTAGTAGGCACAATTTCAGGAAGCGTATTTGCTAAAAATAGAGATTTTTATAACACAAATACTAAAAAAATTTATACCATATCATCCTTATCAGATAGTGAATTTAGTGATTTTATTAATGACGTAATGAGCAATGAAGATAAGTTTGTTTATGAGTTTGGTGGAAAGTATTATAGTTATACAAGTCTTTTAAATGACTTTCAGAAAAATAAGATTGCAGGTTTAGATACTGCTACAGCTTTTAAAAATTGTATAGCTAATACTGCTAATGTACAATCAAATTTTGATCCTAGTGCATATAGTAGTACAGGCAATAATGATTCATCAGATTTTTCAGTTATAAGTATAGATTAATTGAAGCAAATCTCTATATATCCAATATATAGAGATTTTTTTTAAAGTTATATAGAAAAAAGACGATAAATTTAGTAAAAAGCAATGTTTGTAAAACATTATTTTATGGAGGAATTGTAATGAGCAAAAAATTATTAGGTATAATAGCAGCTATTTCTGTCACAGCATATTCTTCTTCGGTAAGCGCTATGGCAATACCAAGCCATTCCATAGTAATAGGAAATAAAGCGTATTCTATTGATTATATTGTTAAGCCAGCTAATTATGGGGAAGTAAACACGCAAATATTAAATGGGTCTAATGTGTATTATGTTGTAAATAGTAGTACGGTGAAGGATTTGTTTTCAAACGCATATGTTTCTCCAAGTGTTATTGATTCCGTACCAACTATAACATATAAAGATGGTGATGGAGAACAGTACATAGCAAGAAGTGGTTCTGACTATTTGGAACATGTTGTTAGTCCATTTATGGCAGTAGCAAAGGTTGAAATTGGTAATGGGTTAAGTTTATTTAAAAAGATCACAGTTACTAGTGCAACTGTTCCAGATGCTAGATATTTTAGGGTTTCTGGAAGCAGTTATATAAAAGCAGTTGGTGATTTTATTCAAACAACTATTTCAGACAGTTCTGTTAATGTTTATTTTTATGCTGATTCTACAGGAAATAATTTGGTTGCAAGGGGAACTTTAGATGTGTCAACTTCAACTGGAGCAATTCCAAAGAATATTTCTAACTTGCAATATGTATTAGGTAATAGTAGTGGAAATATAAATAATTCTGGGCTTGTTGCTACTGATGAGGATAATCAATGGATTTATTATAGAGGTACAGGTGGAAATTTGTTTAGGGTAAAGAGTGATGGAGTTGATAGAAAACAGCTTACATCAGCACACGATGCTAAATACATAAATGTTGTTGGTGATGAGCTTTATTATGTGCATACTACGCCTGCAACTAAAACAGTTCCAGCTACAACAGGAATATATAAAATGAGGGTTGATGGTTCCGATGCAGTGCCAATTATGTCCGGTACAAAAAATGTTGGAACAATGGGAAGTTTAGTTTATTCCAATACAGCAGGAATGGAAGATGTTATTGTTGCTGGAGACTGGATTTATTACATAAATAGTGGAGATAAAAGTTTGCATAGAGTAAATGTAGATGGATACTATGATTCTTGTATAAGTACTAGCCAGTATACTGATATAAATATTGTTAAGAATTATATATATGCTGTAAACCAATCGGATCATAATAAAATATACAAAATCGACTTGAATGGATATGCTGCAACAAAGGTAAGTGATGTTCAAGCTAAGCATTTAAATGTTGTAAATGGTTATATGTATTATAGAAATTATTCTGATAATGAAAAATTATATAGAATGGATACAGATGGCATAGAAAATAAAAAGCTTTGTGACGATAAGGTATTTAATCTCAATGTATGTGGAGATACTATATATTACAAAAATGACTCGGATGGAGACAGACTCTATAAGATAGGTGCTGATGGTACAGGTGGACAACAAGTGCTTACTCCAGTTCCGTTAACTAAAGGTACAAAATTAGCAAATGATGTTGTGGAATATGTTAATGCAATTGATCCTAATGTTTATTTTGCACCTGCTAATATGAGCACATTAACATCTATAGCTAAAGATGGAAGTGGAAGAACTGTCATGAAATAAGCAGTAGGAGGAAAAATTATGAAAAGATCATTCAATTTAATGAAGGTTAGTATTACTGCGCTTTTCTGTTTACTTGTTATTGTTTTTTCTAAAAGTTTTGTACATGCTGAAATTGTATCAAATACAAAAACAGGTGTTTCACCAGATAAAGAATGGTGTGTTAATTTTACAAACAAGGTTAACTATGACTATGTAACCTCAGATTATATATATGTTAGGGATAGTTATGGAAATTCAGTAGATTTGAATTTAAGTGTTAACCCATCAAATGAAAAACAGGTAATAGTAAAACCTAAAAGTGGAAGCTATGTTCTTGGAAAGACCTATGTTTTAACTATTAGTAAGGATTTCTCAGATCAAAATGGAAATAAAATAGGTCAAGATTATAAGATGCAGTTTACAATAAAAAGTCAATTAGTTGATACAGCTAGTTTTAAAGTTCAGGTTTTTAATTATGGAAGCGGTGTTATAGCTACTGTGTCAGTTAATTCCACTACTTTATCAAACGCAAGCACCTATAGAGTTGAGGGGCAGGATGAAAAGGATGATAATGTACCTATAGGTAAAGAAGCTGCTGTGCTTGGTGATTTCCAAAATGTAAATGTGTATTTTTATGATGCGGATGGTAATAAGATAGGAAACTGTTTGGTTAATATTCAAAAGGCTTATGATAGTCAAAGTGTCCAAATAAGTAATTGAGTTGGTTGGAGGTGAAATAAATGAAAAATATAAAATTAGTATTTTCCTTTTTGATTTTGTTTGCAATAAGTTTTTGTTTTTCTGACAAAGTATATGCTGCTAATTTTCTTGGAGGATCCACTTGCTACAAAACTTGGTATATTAATGTCAATAAAACTATAGATCCTGATACAGTAACTTCTAAAAATGTAAAAGTATTCGATGAAAAAAATAACGAGGTTAAAGTTTATGTGGATGTTTATCAAGGAACAAGCATAAGAATAAGGCCTGGAGATGGCGGTTATTCACTAGGAAAGACATACTATATTAACTTATCATCTGGAATAAAATCAATTTATGGAGATAATCTTAATTTAGGACAATATGCAATGAATTATTTTGTAGTAAATCAAGATTATCAGGTTAAAATAGGTGACAGTACTTTAGAAGCAGCAATTAGAAAAGCAGCTAAAAAGTCCGGAGATGCACTTATGCAGAGTGATCTTGATAAAATATCGGAACTCGATATAAGTGATAATTATGGAGCACTAAAAATTAATTTTAATGATATTCAAAAGCTTCATAACTTAAATAAAATTAAAATATATAACAGTAGTTTTTCTAGTTTATCGAACATACAAAGTTTAGCTTATAATTTGTATGGTTTGGATTCATTTTATTCTCTTGATTTATCAGGGAATACAATTGGAAGTAACATAAATTCTGTACTTGATACCTTCTCAAATCTTTATATAAGTAACATAAATTTAAGTAAGACTAATATATCGGATATAAGTCATTTAAGTAATCTTAGAAATGTAAATACTGTGGATTTAAGTGGAAATAAAATATCAAATATATATTCACTTGGAACTCTTAATTTAAGAGAGGCAAATTTAAGCAGTAATTCTATTACAAATGTTAGTTCTCTTGGAAGTGATCCTGGACTTATAAAACTTGATTTGAGTAATAACAATATAACTGATTTATCACCGCTTAATAATCTTTTTTATCTTGATACGTTGAATCTTAGTAACAATAATAAAAAAGCATCTGCTGGTGGCTATGATATTTCTCCATTATCAAGTCTTATAAATCTTACAAATTTGAATTTAAGTAATAACAACATAAAAGTTATAAATGCACTAGAGAATATGGATAAGATGCTGACTTTAGATTTGAGCGTAAATGGTATACAAGACATAAGTGGAATAAAAAATATGGATGTTTTACAAAATTTAAATCTTGCAGGTAACTATTTAATAAATGACATATCGGTAATTAAAAATCTTGAGCATATAAATACTATAGATTTAAGCTATAACAAAGTTAGGAATTTGGAACCACTGTCACAATTAAATAATTTAACTGATTTAAATCTCGAATATAATGACATAGTTGATCTTACTCCACTTGAAGATTTAACTCAGCTTCAAAGGCTTAAACTTGATAATAATCATATAACTAACATATATCCTTTGATTAATCTAATTAATTTAGATACCTTGTATATAAGCGGTAATGGTAATATTGACACTACTCCGATTGTTAATTTAAATAATTTATCACATAAAGATTTTTAGTAAAATTAAATATAAGAATATGAAGGGGGGATTTTTAATTGAAAGCATTTATAAGAGGCTTAATTTTAACAGCTTCAATTTTTGCTACTTTATTTGTATTTAAGCCATATTCAGTTCATGCGGCAGTTCAGTACAATGATTATCAAGAACAGTATAATGTGTCGCCTAAAAAAGTATGGAAAATAAGATTTAGCAATCCTGTAAACTGGTTTTCTGCCCAAAATAGCGTTTATGTATATGATAACAGTAATAATGTTTTTCCTGTTACTATAACTACGGATGCTAGTGATAGTAGAATACTAGTTATAACACCAAATAGAAATTATGATTTGGGAAAAAGATATTGTATGGTGATAAATTCTAGTATTTATTCATCAAACACTTATAAGAATTTAAAAAGTAATGTAAGGATGTATTTTAACATAAAAACAAAGCTAGATCCATCTGATTATGGTAACGGAGGTTCTAGTGATGCATCAGGACTCAATGGTATTGTCATAATAGGCAGCAATAGAGCTTATTCTGTAAGCTATTTACTTCAACATTCGGATTTGGCAAATGATGTAAATGGAGATCCGTCGAAAAAAGTTTATTATATCCCAGATGCAACAAATGCATATTATCAAAATGTACAAAATTTATTTGGAGATAGTTTTACAACTTATTCAAGTATGAGCTCACTGCATTCTCTTAAGTATATAGATGATAATATAGTTTATACAGATGCAGGTGGAAATAATTATGCATATGTATGGAATAGCTCATATGGATATTATATACTCCAAACCTCTGGAGTTAATGTAACTGTTGTGTCACCTTCAACAACTGGGGCTGTAAGTCTTACTGTTAACAGTGTAAATGCAGTTTCTGGAGCTGCTTACTATAAGATAGATGGTACTAACATTAAAAGAAAAATTGGACAGGATGTTTCTAATTATGTATCTATGCAGCCTACAGTGAAAATATTGATTTTATCTTCTAATCAAACTGAGATGGGATATGCCTATGTAAATGTATCACAAAGGCTTACTAATACTATTTTCCCAGTTACCGTAGAGCCAAATCAAAATGGTAATACTACTGGTAATAGTAATAACAATGGTTCAGTTGTTTATGGTGAAGATGGTTATACTTATTATCTAAATTCAGGTGATAATAATACAATATACAAAACAGATGATACTGGTGAGTATAATCAGCAAATTGGACTCGATAAAGCTCAATATATGAATGAGCAAAATGGATGGATATACTACAGTAACTATTCTGATAATCAAAAGATATACAGAATAAAAACAGATGGTACAAGAAGAGAAAAAGTATGTGATGATTCTGCAGCTTATCTTGTTGTAAATGGAGACTGGATATATTATAGTAATCACTCAGAGCAGGGAAGACTATATAGAATAGGAGTTTCTGCTGGAGCAAGTACAAAGGATGATGTACAGCCGGATCCATCTACGTATAAAATAGATCCAGCAGGTACACATGGATTACCTATTGATACAATAAATAGTTCACAAACAGTTCCTTATGATGAGGTTGCATATATAAATGTATCTAATAATTGGGTTTATTATGTTAATAATTCAGATGATCATAAGATTTACAAGATAGATACAGATGGAAACTTTAGAACAAAGGTAAATGATGAATGGTCAGAATGTCCACAGGTTGTGGATGATGAAATTTATTATTGTTCAAAAACTGGTGAAATAATGAAAATAGGAACAGATGGAAACAGTACTCCAGTTGATCTTGGTGGACAAGCAGATAATTCAAATGCTGATCAAACCTTTAGCATTAATGTAAGTGGAGATTGGATATATTACAGTAATAAGAATGACAATAAAACGCTTTATAAGGTTAAAAATGATGGCAGTGGTGAAAAATATAAGCTTACTAATTTCCCTATATATTATGTTATGGTAGCAGGCAATAAACTTTATATAGATTCGACAAGTAATATTGAATATACTTTGCCTATTGATACTACTGGAGGAGATATACCTGTACCTGTAGGTAAGACAACTCCTGATACTAGCATTGTTAAAGTTAATGACATAACAAAGGTTGTTGAATACCAGGATGTAAATCAAACTATTGAATGGCTTGAGGATAAGTATCTTCCAGAGAAGGTTACAGCAGTTATGAGCGATAATAAGCAGCAAGAGCTTACTGTAAACTGGGATAAGGCAAATAAGACCTTCAGTGGCGGTATTTGGTATTATACAGGAACTATCTTGGGTTACACTAAAACTGTAAATTTAAAACTTATAATACCTTCACAGATGCTTAATGGTACAAATGATATAAACATTACACATAATCCAGGTGGAAATGATTATGTTTCTATTAGTCCAGATGCAGCAGCAACACCAACCGAGCGCGAAGTGCAAGCAAAATATAAAGATATTATAAGAGTATATGCAGATGAAAATAAAACGACTCAAATTAGTAAAGATAGTGATGGCGTTATTGGTAAGAATGGAAAAGTTAAGATTCCAGTAAGTGATATTTATGCATATGGTGATGCTATATATGTTACTATTCAAAGAAATGGAAAGTATGAAAGTAACACTACAAAGATTCTCCAAATGCAGCAGCCAACTATAACTAAACCAACTGGTTCAGACATGGATGATGATACTAATAAAGCAGATTTTGATGCTCGTGATACTGATATGGTTTATCCAGGTGTTGATGGTCGTGATTTTACAATTTATAATTGGAACGAAGCTCATTGGGATACTACCGATATTACTAATGCTACTGGAATTTCAAATGTTTATGAGCCATCAAATGGTTATAATCAAATGTATATAGTACCATCTAATACTACACTAGATATGACTAGTTCTAATGCTATAAAGGTAGATGGAAAAAGTCAGCAGATATCCGTTGATTCATCTGGAACAAGAGTTAGTAATAAGTCACTTGATTCTACGGTTACTCAGGATAGTTTGACACATAATTTACTTGGTGGATATTACTCGATTTATATAGCAAGACACTATGATTTAAGTGATAGTAATCATCAGAATGATATATTTGTAACTGCTGATCCAAATGGAAGCAGACCTGTTGTTACAGCAGATATAGCATCAGTTTCTCCAGCAACAGAAGAAGCTACTTATGAAGATACTCCTGTACAGCGTAAGATAACAGCACCTAACACCACTAACCCTAGAAATACTACTCAGGTTGTGGTAAGCAAGGATGCAACAATATCTCTTGATCAGCCAGTTTCTAGTGGAGAAGAAGTTTGGTTTGTACCAAGCAACTTCAAGGGCGTTGATGGTTATCTTGCAAAACAATATGGTTATACTCAAACAGATAAGGATTGTTTGGATGATTTCTATAATAATAAAATTTTTGGTGGTAAGAACAACATAATAAGAGTTCAGAATCAGCCAAATGACTTTAATGCTTCTACGATAGGACTAACTCCTGGAACAGAGTATAATATGTATATAATGAATAATGTTGGAGCAAGAAAACTTGGTCAATCTATAATACCAGATTTTTCAGCACCTACAATTAACATGACTGTACCTAGTGCTGATAATACAGGAGCAAATTATAACAGTGCTTCTACTAATGGTGCAGATAAAATTCAGATTACTTACAATGATTTGTTTAGTGATGGTGGAGATAAGAATACTTCAATTCCTGGAAAAATATATCTACTTTATGGTCAAGTAGCTGCCAGTGATGTAACAAGGTATACAAGCATTTTCCCTCCTCAAGCTCTTCTTGATGGAGGTACTTACCAAGTTAGTGTAGCTAGTTTACCTCAGGGAACCGATTATGTGGTAACCATAGCAGCAGTAGATGCAGCAGGTAATGTTAGTGTTAAATATGTAACTGTTACTAATAAGAGTAATGGTGGAGGATCAAGCACTTAAATAAAAAAAGAAGGCTGTGAAACTACTTTAAATTAGTTTCGTGGCACTTCTTTATAAATGCTCATTAAAACGTAGATTTATAAAAAGGCAGTTAATAGTTTGTTTATGCACAAAGCTATTAACCGCCTTTTTTATTTTATTTCACCGTTTATTTGCCTTTGGAAATAGGCTACATCATTTGCGTTACTTATATACATTCTATCTAGTGTAAACATTCCTTGAGTTTTATTTGCTTGACCTTCATTGGTTGTAAATGCCATCTTGTATCCAAGGTTTTGAACTAATTTTACTGTATCATCGTTGTAGCTTCCATAAGGATATGCTATATAGTTTATTTTTTTATTGAGCATTTTTTCAAGCTTTGCCTTTGAATCTCTTAATTCTACAAGCTGCTTATCATAGCTTAGGTCTTTTAAATGAGGATGCGTCACTGTGTGACATTCAATATCTATTCCATTAGCTTGCATTTCCTTAAGCTGTTTTGATGTCATATAATCTGTACTGTCATCGGTCTGACAGGTTATAACAAATACTGTAGCTTTAAATCCAAATTCCTTAAGAACAGGCAGTGCATTTTCATAATTGTCTTTATAGCCATCATCAAGGGTTATTACAATTGGTTTTGGCGGAAGCTTAACCTCATCGTTAAAGTGAGAATAAAGCTCATCTAAGGTTATTGGAGTAAATCCATCATGTTTTATAATGTCCATTTGCTCTCTAAATATTTTTTGAGGTATCCTTAAGTCATTTCCTTTTTCATAAGCTATTGAGTGATACATAAGTACCGGTATATTAGTTGGATTAGGATCTTTTGGTAGTGGCTTTTCTTTTTTTGCTACTGTGGTTTTTGTTTTGGTTGTTTTTTGCGTTGGTTTTGTAAGTGTGCATGCTGTAAGTAAAGTTGAACATGCAAAGGTTACTGCAATTAATAAGGGTGTTAACTTAAAAAATTTTTTCCTTTTCATTAATGTTTCTCCTCTTTTTTATTCATTGTAATTTAGTTCTATTTGAACCATCTAGATTCATTGTATAGTCTACAATTGTGTTGTTAGTTGTATCTTCATAAAATATCAAGTTGTTTATTATGTTCATACTTGTTGCTTTATAAGAATTGTCTGCTCCAAGAACTTTTTTTTCTGAACCATCTATTTTTATTCTGTAGAAGAAATTTCTGTTTTCAGCACTGGAATAAAGATAGTCTCCATTTAAGCTTAAAAAATGAGAAGCATCTCCATTTATTTTAGTTCTTCCTGAACCATCGGTTTTTATTTTATAAAGTGAACTATTGTCTGAATCGTTTGTATAGTAAATCCATTCATCCTGTATATTTATATAGACAGTTTTATCGTTGTTTAGCCTCGTATTCTGTGAACCGTCTTTTCTCATCTTATACAAGGTATTTCCATCGCTTTCGTTTTCGTAATAAATCCAATCATCAACAACGGCGAGGTAAGAAGAATAAGCATCATTTAATTTCTGTCGTCCTGTGCCATCTTTTTTTATTCTATAGGTTTTTCTTCCATCACCTTCATTTTGATAATAAAGAAAGTCGCCTGAAAGGTTAACATAAAAAACTTGATCATCTGAAATCTTAGTTTTTTGAGTGCCATCCTTCTTTATTTTATATAGTTTTCCATTATCGGATATGTTTCTATAATATATCCAATCATTATCTAAGTTTAAATAGTAAGCTGCATCTGAAACTATTTTGGTTTTATTATTTCCAGAGTAATCCATTTTGTATATTCCGGTATTTCCAGATGTGAGTCCGTAGTATATGTAACTGCTATCCTCAGTAGTTATACCGTAATTTGCAATGTTAGCAATGGAATTTCCATTTCCATAAGAAGCTTTTTTAAAGTTTAGGTAATATTCGTTATTTTTTTGGTTGTTATTTATAGATACATTTTTGGTATTTGCTCTTTTAGTGGTTATTACTTTGGGTTTTGACGAAGAATTTTGGCAGCCTGTAATTAAGACAAGGCCAATAGATAGCAATGCCGCTATAAATTTTTTCATTTTTTCACCTCCTGAAAGTTTCGTAATCAATTATATATTTTATCACTTATTGTATAGAAGTAAAAAACTAAATTAACTTAGTTCATAAATTTATAAATTAAACGATATAAATAATATAGATAACTTATAGAAACGAAAAATATTTCAATACTATTTTAAATGCATGTTTTAATTATAATAAAATATATTGAAAAAAATTACTTGATTTGATATGATATATGCATAAATTTAGTATTAAGGAAAATATTATTTAAAAAGGATGGGTATATATATGAAAAGGTTAAAAAGCAAAAAGCTCATTGTTATAATTGCTGTATTAGCATTTATAATGAACTTTCCTGGTAGTGTTTTAGCATATACCGGAACTAATAGTAATTATCAAGTACTTTCAGAGAAAAAAGGGACAGGCATTGGCTATAAATTAAATCGCGTATCTAAAGTAACAAAGTATTCAACTAGCAATTTTGAAGTGTCATCTTATAATGATTTAAAAAGCAAGATTGCATATATACTTCAAAATAGAATTACTGATATTAATTTGCATATAACATATTCATACGGTGATAATGTAGATGTATTGAAAAATCAAATAGATGGTTTGCTAAATAATCCTCCAGTAGATGATTATACAGCTACATCCGTTTATAGTTATGATAGACTTGGTAGTGGATATGATGGTGATTTTAACATATCATTAAAGTATACTTATGTGGAAAGCAAGGATCAAGTAGACTATGTAGAAACTCAAGTTAAACAAATCTTATCTCAAATTATAAAGCCTGGCATGAGTGATTTACAGAAGGAAAAGGCAATACATGACTACATAGTTTTAAATGTAGCTTATGATGAAAGTGCACCTGATGTAAATCTTACTTATAGTGATTATAATGCAATTACAAAACATGTTGCTGTATGCGAGGGTTATGCACTTTTAGCTTATAGAATGCTTACAGATTCTAATATTGAAGCAAGAATAGTTGTAAGTGATAATTCAGAAAATGAAGTTGGACATGCTTGGAATATGGTAAAAATAAATGGAAATTGGTATCATTTAGATTGTACTTTCGATGATCCAGTTCCAGATGTAAAAGGTAGAGTAGAATATGACTATTTTAACAAGACTGACAGTGAGATAGGTGCAGATGGTGATCATCACTGGGATGGAACTAAATATCCTGCTGCTACTACTAAATTTGATGCTTCTGTTTTTCAGCAGCCTAGCATAGACGCTGTAACCTTGGGTAAAGATGCTGTAATAGATGTCCAAACCTCATATATTAAGGATAACACAAGCGTTGGCTTTAGCTTAGTTAAAGAAGATGGCAGCGATGCTTCAAAAACAAATGGTATGGACAATCTTGTGATGTTTGATGATAATGATCAATTGGTTATCTCACAAAATGAATATACAGGAGATTACTTTATTCCTTATTATGTTCCAGAAGGAAATTATAAAATAAAGGTTACAATAGGTGATAAAACATCATATTCTGATGTGATTTCAGTAAAAAGAGATTCTCAAATAACAGTTAATAACCTTAAGGATGGATATGTAGGTAAAGATCTTGCTTCAACTTTAACAGGAAGTGCATCAGATAAGGATGGCATTAGTTATTTAGCAGTTGACCTTGAAAATGCTAATGGTGACGATTTAGATTTAACTTCAGGAGATGTAACGGATAGTGGAGTTAAGGTATTCAAGTTAAATTCGGATGGAACTTTTTCAGAAAATATTCCTGCACTTAGCAATTTAAAAGATGGAAAATACACTATTACTTTGATGGCTTTTGATTCAAATGGAATTGAAACTTCAAAGGATATAAACTTTACAAAGGATTCAAATGCTTCAACTTACGATTGGCAAAGCATATTAAACAGCAAGCCTTGGAAAACTAAATATACTTCAGCAACAGAATTAAGCACTATTATGGATGTGAATGCCAATAAGACATTTACAGTTAAGTTTTCAGGTGATGTTGATTTTAATACGTTAAACAGTTCTAACGTTCAAATAATTGATGCTGAAAATGGAAACGTGGTTTCAAGCACAATTGCTAAAGCTACAAGTAACTCGGTACTAGTTACACCAAGTGCTAGCTTAGCAGCTGGAAGGGTATATTATATTGTTGTTAATAATGATACATTAAAATCTGCAGGTGGCAAGAATTTGAAAAATGCAGTTGTGTGTCCATTTAAGGTTGCAGATAAATAAGAGAAGATAAAAAGAGAAACAGCATAGCGCTCTGTTAAAGTAATGTGTTGATATTTAATTGATTTATTATGATATCAACACAATTCTTTAACAGAGCGCTATATGCACAATTATCGCTTAAAAGTATAGTATGAAAGCCTGCAAACTTAAAAGTATTTGACAAATTCTAAATACTATAATATAATGCAAGTTGAATTAAAAAAATTATTAATTGCTGAGAACGGGCAAAGTACTAGAAGTAAATAGTTAAAGAGAGCAGTGAGTGGTGTGAAACTGTACTATTGTTTTTAGGAAAAATCCCCCGGGAGCTGGAGACTGAAATTACAGTAAGTTTTCTCGTAATTCTGCGTTAAAGAATAGAGTATTATTGTGCTCGAAATTTAAAACTATTTAGGTGGTATAGCGAATTTAACTTCGTCCTATTGAGGACGGAGTTTTTTATTTAAAAAAATGGAAAAGAAGGGAGTTTATTTTGATGTACAAGAAGGTTGATGCAGAAAAATCATTTGTCGACATGGAAAAAGATACCCTCAATATGTGGAGTGAAAAAGATATTGTTAAAAAGAGCTTTGAACTAAATCAAGATGGAGAATATTTTACTTTTTATGATGGACCTCCTACAGCAAATGGAAAGCCACATGTAGGTCACGTTTTGACTAGGGTAATGAAGGATCTTATTCCTAGATATAAAGTTATGAGGGGGTATAAAGTTCTAAGAAAAGCAGGCTGGGATACCCACGGATTACCTGTAGAACTCGAAATAGAAAAGAAGCTTGGAATTTCAGGAAAACCTCAAATTGAAGAATACGGTGTTGAAAAGTTCGTTAAAGAGTGTAAAGAAAGTGTATTTTCTTATGTAAGTCTTTGGAAGGATATGTCTGAGAAGCTTGGATTTTGGGTTGACATGGATAATCCTTACGTAACATATCATAATGATTATATAGAGTCAGTATGGTGGGCACTTAAACAAATGTGGGATAAAGGACTTTTATACAAAGGACATAAAATTGTTCCATATTGCCCAAGATGCGGAACAGCTCTTTCATCACATGAGGTTGCGCAAGGATATAAAGATGTAAGAGAAGCTACAGCTTTTGTTAAATTCAAAGTAAAAGGCGAAGAAAATAAATATATATTAGCATGGACAACTACACCATGGACACTTCCAAGTAATGTAGCTTTAGCAGTAAACAAGGCATATGACTATGTTGAAGTTATAAATAATGGAGATCATTTAATACTTGCAAAGCAACTTTTGAGCGTACTAGAAGGGGAATACGAAATAGTTGACGAATTCAAGGGTGAAAAACTTCTTGGAGTTGAATATGAACAGTTATTTAAGTTCGCACATCCAGAAGAAAAAGCCTTTTATGTGGTTCATGGTGATTTTGTAACTCTTACAGATGGTACTGGAATAGTTCATATAGCACCTGCTTATGGTGAAGATGATAATCTTCTTGGAAAGAAAAATGGTCTTCCACTTGTAAATTTAGTTGATGCAGAGGGTAAATTTGTTGATGCGGTAGAACCTTGGAAGGGCTTATTTGTAAAGAAAGCAGATCCGAAAATTCTTGAGTATATGAAAGAAAATGGAACTTTATATAAATCAGAAAAGTTCACTCACTCATATCCACATTGCTGGAGATGTGATACACCACTTTTGTATTATCCAAAGGATAGCTGGTTTGTAAGAATGACATCTCTTAGAGATAAACTTGTTGAAAACAACAATAAAATTCACTGGTACCCAGACAACATAAGAACAGGAAGATTTGGAAAGTTCGTTGAAAATGTAATAGACTGGGGTATAAGCAGAGACAGATATTGGGGTACTCCACTTCCAATATGGGAATGTGAATGCGGACATAGAGAGTGCATAGGAAGTATTAAAGAGTTGAAGGAAAAGGGAATTAACGTTCCAGATGGCATAGAACTTCATAAGCCATATATTGATGAAGTTAAATTAAAATGTCCAAAATGCGGAAAACCTATGACAAGACAGCGCGAGGTTATAGATTGCTGGTTTGATTCAGGATCAATGCCTTTTGCACAACACCATTATCCTTTTGAAAATAAAGAAGTGTTTGATAAAACTTATCCAGCACAATTTATTTCAGAAGCTGTTGATCAGACAAGAGGATGGTTCTATACGTTACTTGCAATATCAACTGCTATCTTTGATAAGAGTTCCTTTGAGAACTGCATAGTTTTAGGCCACGTACTTGATAAAAATGGTCTTAAAATGTCAAAGCATAAGGGAAATGTTGTAGATCCATTTACAGTACTTGGGCATGAAGGCGGAGATGCTTGCAGATGGCATTTCTATACAGCTAGTGCACCATGGCTTCCAACAAGATTCTCAGAAGAGGATGTAGCTGAAACACAGAGAAAGTTTATTGGAACTTTATGGAACGTATATTCTTTCTATGTACTTTATGCTGAAATTGATAAATTTAATCCTGAGAACTATAAAGACTTTGTATCAGAAAATGTAATGGATAAATGGATAATTTCTAAACTTAATAGCTTAATAAAAGAAGTAAGTCATGATTTAGATACCTATGGAATAACTCAAGCTGCTCTTGCAATAGAAGAGTTTGTAGATAGACTTTCAAATTGGTATGTAAGAAGAAATAGAGCAAGATATTGGACTACTGAGCTTACAAATGATAAGATAGGAGCATATGTAACACTATACAATGTTCTTGTAACCTTATCAAAGGTATTGGCTCCATTTACTCCTTTTGTAACTGAAGAAATTTATCAAAGCCTTGTAGTAAGTCTCAATAAGGATGCTGTGGAAAGCGTTCATCTTTGCAAATGGCCAGAATACAATGAAAAACTTGTTGATAAAGAATTAGAAGGTCATATGGAACTTGCTTACAACATTGTTAAACTTGGAAGAAGTGCAAGGAACGGAGCTAATATAAAGAACAGACAGCCATTATCAGAAATGCTTATAAGTACTAAAGCACTTCCAGATTATTATGGAGATATCATAAAAGATGAGCTTAATGTTAAAAAGGTTCAATTTGGAGCAGATCTTTCAAAATATGTTGAGTTTGAAATAAAACCTAACTTACCTGTACTTGGAAAGACTTATGGAAAGCTAATTCCAGTAATAAGAAAAACGCTTGCTTCCATGAATCAAATGGAACTTGCACAGAAAGTAAACAATGGGGAAACTGTAAGAACTGATGTGAATGGAACAGAAATAGAGTTCAATAGCAGCAATCTTTTAGTTACTATGAGTGGACTTTCGGGCTTCGCTTTTGCGGGTCAAGGAGAAATAGGAGTAGTGCTTGAAACAACTATAACTCCAGAGCTTAAGGAAGAAGGCTTTGTAAGAGAAATACTAAGTAAGGTTCAAAATATGAGAAAAGAGAGCGGTTTTGAGGTTGCTGATAAGATTACTTTATATGTAGCAGGCAATGAAATGCTTGAAAATGTTATAAAGAAATTTGAAGATAACATTAAAAAGGAAACACTAGCATTAGAAGTTGTTTATGATGCTGAAAAGGCATATACAGAATGTTCTATAAATGGTGAAAAATTAAATGTTTTTGTTGAAAGAAAATAAATTAATTTAAAACATCATATAGTTAAGAATAGGGAAACAGTACTATGGTTAAAATATCTTATATAAATCATATTTTGTATTGTTTCCCTATTATATGCATTTGTAAGTATTAAAAGGTTTGCAATTTATTAAGAAATATGGTATAAAAAATAGTATAATAGCTATAATTAGATATATTTGTAATTACATATTGTGTAAAATTGAAATATAGGAGTTGATTAATAATGGCTGCCTCTATTAAAGATGTTGCTAAAGAAGCGGGAGTATCAATAGCCACGGTTTCAAGGGTATTGAATGATGTAGACGTTGTAAATGAAGAAACTAAAAAGAAAGTAATGGATGCAATAAAGAAATTAGATTATAGGCCTAATATAGTTGCTAGAAGCTTAAAAACTCAAAAAACAAGAACAATTGGTATAGTAATACCAGACATATCAAGCCAATTTTATCCTGAGATTGTAAGAGGAGCTGAAGACGTATCTAACATATATAACTACAATGTTATACTATGTAACACGGATTTGGATATGGAAAAGGAAAAAGAATATATAAGGGTATTAAAGGAAAAAATGGTCGATGGTGTTATATATATGAGTAGTTCACTTGCACCTGAAATAATATCTTTACTTCAAAACTTAAAATTACCTACAGTTCTAGTAGAAACTAGTGAAAAAGAAGGAACAGAAACTGAATTTTGCAGTGTAACTATAGATAATGAAAAAGCTGCATATGAAGCAGTTGAATATCTTATAAAAAAAGGAAATAAAAAAATTGCGTATATAGGAGTAAATCCTAAGATGGCTAATGCCAGTGCAATAAGATTTTATGGATATAAAAAAGCCTTAGAAGAAAATGGCTTAGAATTTGATGAGGATTTAGTACAATTTGGAGGACTTAAAGCTATAGACGGAAGTGATGGTATTTCAGCTATATTAAAAAAAGCAAAATTTGATGCTGTTTTCTGTGCTGGAGATGAAATAGCAATGGGAGCTATCAATGCTTTAAGAGAAAATAATATAAAGGTTCCAGAAGATGTTGATGTCGTTGGATTCGATAACATATATACTTCTTCAATTTTCTATCCAAAGCTTACAACTATAGAGCAGCCTACTTACGATATGGGTTCCGTTGGAATGAGAATGTTAATAAAAATAATAAACAAAAAAGAACTCGATCAGAAAAAATATGTTCTTCCGCATACATTGATAGAAAGAGATTCTTGTAAAAAGTAAGGTTACTGGTGTTTTTGCTGAGTCCTTATAAATTATAAAAAGATGATTTTCTTATTTAAAATTGAGAAAATCATCTTTTTTTATCTAATCTATATTTGAAGGAAAACTGCGGTTCATGACATTTTGTATATCTTTATCTGTCTTTAGAACCTTTATAAAAACGTCTACCATATTTCCATCAAATTGTGTCCACTTACATTTTTCTAATTCAGAAATGGCAATTTCAATAGAACTAGGATCTTTATAGGGACGTCTGGAGGTCATCACATCGAAGGAGTCTGCAATTGTTATTATTTTGGCAAGATAGGGAATAGCATCTCCGGAAAGTTTATTAGGATAGCCACTTCCATCATATTTTTCGTGATGACAAAGAACTAGTTCAGCCACAGGTTTTAAGTTTTCAATTGACTTTATAATATTATATCCTTTTCGAGGATGATTTTTTATTACTTCAAATTCGCTGTCTGTAAGCCTATCTGGTTTTTCCAAAATCTTATCTGGAATTCCAAGCTTGCCTATATCATGTAAAAGTGCAGCTTCCTTTAAAATTAGCATGTCCTTTTTTGAAAGATTAAGTGCTTTACCAAGTTTAAGAGCATAAATGCAAACTCTTTCTGTGTGCATATAGGTTACGGGAGATTTTGCTTCAATAGTATTTATAAGACAATTTACCATATGTAAAAGATCATCATATTTTGTTTTACTTTTATTATATGTATAAATTGCAAATAATATAGCCAAAAGAGGAAGTATTAGTTGTAGTGTAATGGGTTCTAGAAACATAAATTAAAACCTCCTTAATTCAGATCATAAGTAGCATCTAAAGATAAGCCACCCTGAAGCTTGAAATTTATTTGTACCAAAATGCTGTCTTATGGGCATTATGGTGCACATAAATTTCAACAGTTGAAGTAGTTTATCTATATCGTTATATAAATTATATAGTGCTTATGTTCAAAAATCAATTTAAATATTTATTTGAATAACTGAAAATATATGGTATAATGTTATAAGAATTGGTAAAATAAGGAATAAACCATTGTTATTTTAATATATATGGGGGAATGGGCATATGGATACTAAAACTAAGGTTAAGGAATTATTTTCTTACCTATTAAGCGTTAAAAATATGGATGAAGAAGTAATGAGAAATATAAATCAATATGATAAATTATATTGGAGGCAGGAACTTGAAAACAAGAACGGAGTTATTTTAAATAATGATGATAGAGAAGAATGGTTAGAAGTTGGAAAAGAAAATAAAAAATTGTATGATTCCTTTTTTCAGTTGTATTTGATGATACAGAAAAATAGTGAAAATATGGAGATTGTGTGGGGAAATCATATATTAGCATGGAATAATGGAGATAAAAAAATACTTCATCCTATATTTACAACTAAAATGGAGCTGAGCTTTGATGCTGAGGAGGGAAAATTTTTCTTAAAACCATATGATAATAGAACTATTATGGAATTGGACATGCTTGGCGGGATGACTATGCCTAATTTGGATAAGATAATTGAGGTTAAGAATGAATTTGAAAAGGAGCTTATTGATGTTAGAGATATTGAAAATGTAAAAGAAATTTTATATAAGACAGTGCACTATTTAAGTGCTGAAATTAATCCCGATGGAGAAATTAAAGAAAATATAAAAAATATTAGTGAAATTAAAGCAAATAATTATCCTGTTTTTTATGATGCTTCCTTAATTATAGTTAGGAAAACTGATAGTAGACTTTGGAATAAGGAACTTAATAATATAATTGATGTAGTTGATTTGGGATATCCTATACCACTTCCTATAAAAGCACTAGTGGAAACGGAAAAAATTGAAGCTGCTAAAAAGGAAAACGATGAGTGGAAGAGTGTTGGTGAAAATTTGCTTTTTCCGCTTCCTGCAAATGAAGAACAAAAAGAAATTGTTAATAAGCTATGTGATAACTTTGGCGTTGTTGTTCAGGGACCTCCGGGTACAGGTAAAAGTCATACTATAGTAAATTTAATATGCCATTTACTTGCTCATGGAAAAAGAGTTCTTGTAACAAGTCAAACTGGACGAGCTCTCAAGGTATTATCCGATAAGGTGCCAGAAGAAATAAGACCTCTTTGCATGAGTCTTCTTGGAGATGACACAAAATCTTTAAAAAACTTAGATGATTCTGTTAGAAAAATAACGGAAAATTTATCACTTAACCCAGACGATATAAATAAAGAAGTAATTCCACTGAAAAAGGAACTTTCAGAGTGCAGGATGAAACAAAAAAACCTATATGAAAAGATTAAAGAAGCTGAGTGTATTGAGACTAAGAAGCTTAATATTAAGGGTGAAATTTATACACTTATGGAAATTGCAAAATGGGTAAGGAAAAATGAGAGTGAGCTTAATTGGATTGACGATGAAATTTCAATGGATAGAGATTGTCCAATTAACGATCAGCAATTTGCTCATTTTATATATTTACTTAACAGTGTTAATAATAAAGATATAAATAAGGTAAATAGTGCACTTAAAGTTTTTTCAGAGCTTCCTCAATGCGATGAAGTTTGCAGCACAGTTGAGGATTATGTGGAACTTGAAAAGGAATATTTTAAAAATAAGGAAAATATAAAGGGGTGGTCTCTTCCATATAATGAAAAAGTAGACTATGATAAGGTAATTAACCTACTTGATAAAGCTGAAGATAAGATGGAATTTATAGAAAAAAGCTGGCTTAAGGAGCTTATGCTTTGCTACTATTCCAGCGAAGTTGAAAGACCGGAAATAAAGCATTTGTATGTTAAGTCTTCAGAATATATACGCCGTCTTTCGGATATACAAAGTAGGATAGTATCCCATAAAATTAAAATCCCTCAAAAGAAAGATTTTAATAAATTCGAGGCGGATTTTAAAAACATTTATTCTCATGCTAAATCAAATGGTAGAATAAACAAGCTATATAAAACTCTTCATAGGGAATATAGATACATTTTTAAAGAGTGTTTTGTGGATAACAACCCTATAGAATATGGAGAACAAGCTGAGATTGTAAAGCTTTATCTAGACAAAAACAACATAGAAAAAGAATTAATGGAACTTTGGAATAGCAATGTTAAAAAATTTAAGGGCGAAGAAATTAAAGAATTTGATGCTGATACTTTTGTAAAAATTGAGGGGGAGATTAAAAATCTTGGTGAAGTAGTTAATTGGAATATAAATTATAGAAGCAAAATTGTTGATAGCCTCGGAGAAATAACATTTTTAAATAATATAGATTGGTACAAAAAGGAAACTTATTCTTATTTAAAAAGAGGAATTTTAAGCATTAGAAATATTAAGAATTACGAGAAGGAGAAGACCTATATAAGTGGTGTGACCAAAATGTGCAGAAACACTTATGGAATTGATTGTTTAACGGATGGAATAGATAAAAGGGACACTCAAAAAATAAAAAAGGCTTATAATGAGATTCAAAGGCTAAAAGAACTTATTCCTGCTGTAAAGGAAATAAATATATTTAAAAATAAACTTGAATCGGCGGCACCTCTTTTTACGAGTAAACTTTTAAAGAGCAGTAAACGTGAGGCTTACAAAAATATATCGCAGGCCTGGAAATGGAAACAACTGAATGGTTTCTTAAAAAAGGCTCATAATCTTAGGACAGATATTTTGGAGAAAAATATAGAAAATGAAAAAATAAAAGAAAAGGTGCTTATTAAGGAGATAGTTGCAAAAAAAGCTTGGTACAATCAAATTGTGAATACGACGGACATTCAAAAAAGAAGCCTTTATGCATGGCTTCAAGCTGTAAAAAGAATTGGCAAGGGACGTGGAAAGTTTGCACTTAAATATAGAAATATGGCTCAAAGGGAAATGGAGAAGTGCAAGGATTGTATTCCGGTTTGGATAATGCCTTTAAACAAGGTTATAGAAAATATAAAATTAAATAAGAACTTATTTGACGTGGTTATATTTGATGAAAGCAGTCAAAGTGATATTTTTGGATTAAGTGCACTTATGCGTGGTAAGCGTGCGGTAATAGTTGGTGACGATAAGCAAATAAGTCCTCAAGCAGTTGGCATTGATGAGGAGAGTATAGATGAGCTTATAGATAGATACTTAAAAGAGATACCTCATTCAGAGTGGTTCGATTTACAGACAAGCCTTTACAATACTGCTCTTAGAGTATTTCCAGATAGACTTCTTTTGAGAGAGCATTTTAGATGTGCACCTGAGATAATAGGTTTTAGCAATAATTTGAGTTACTCTGGTGAAATAATTCCTCTGAGATATCCTAGAGGTAAGGAGGCTTTTATATATCCTATCAAAGCTGTAAAAGTTAAGAATGGAATTAAGGATAATATGAACCAAGTAAATATGAATGAGGCTAAGGAGATAGTTGATCAGATAGTAAAATGCTGCAATAATCCTCAGTATGATAATATGACTATGGGAGTTATCTCTCTACTTGGCGACCAACAGGCGGAGATTATTGAGAATCTTTTAAGGCACAGAATCGGCGAGAGAGAACTTTTAAGGAGAAAGCTTTTATGTGGTGATGCTTATTCCTTCCAAGGGGATGAGAGGGACGTTATGTTTTTATCTATGGTTGTTTCAAATAATAGTAAATTTACAGCACTAACTCGTGAGGCTGATGTTAGGAGATTTAATGTTGCAGCTAGCCGTGCTAGAAATCAGATGTGGATTTTTTATTCTGTTGATGAGGACAAGTTAAGCAGCAACTGTGTAAGAACTAAATTTCTCAGATATTGTTTAGATCCTAATATAGCTTCTTCTGAAAAAAATAGCGATAATATGGTCTTGGCTGGTGAATTTGAAAAGGATGTTTTTAATGCTGTTAAGAAGAGGGGCTATGACATAAAGCCGTTTGTTGGTCTTGGAAAATACAAGGTTGATTTTATAATAGAGGATGAAAACAATAGAATTGCTGTTGAATGTGATGGTGGAAGATGGAGCAATATTGAGGATTGGGAAAAGCATAGAGAAAGGCAAATGGCACTTGAGAGAGTTGGCTGGATTTTTTACCGAATAAGAGGAAGTGAGTTCTACAGAAATCAGGATAGAACCATAAATCGTCTGCTGAATAAACTTAATGAAATGGGAATAAAGAAGATAACTGCGTAAGGGTTAAATGAGGTGTCTTGGGCTGTGTTAAAGTAATGTGTTGATAATTAAAATAAAAAGTTTGTGGTGATTAAAATCTTCTAAGATGGTTAGAATTTAAAATATTCTATATGTCTTAGGAGGTTTTTATTTATGAATGATAGTACAGCTTCTAAATATGACACTAATGGATTGACTAACATTCCCAAAGTTTCATTAGACAGTATAGTAAATGAAATAAGTAAAATTAGAGATAGAACAGGAAAATGTTGCCCATATTGTAATCATAAAAGTATAGTTAAGTATGGTAGATATAAAAATATTCAAAGATATAAATGCAAAAAATGTAGTAGAACTTTTAATGATTTTAGTTTTACACCCATGCATAAAAGTCATTATCGCAGTAAATGGTCTTTATTCATTGAATGTATGATAGCAGGATATTCATTGCGTAAATCATCTCAAGTTTTAAAAATTTCGTTTGTTTCACTTTTTTATTGGAGGCATAAAGTTCTAGATTCGTTAAAGCTTCTAACCATAGAAGGATTTAAAGGAATTGTTGAAATGGATGATATGTATTTGGCTTACTCAGAGAAAGGGAAAAGGCATATAGTAGGTAGAGCACCAAGAAAAAGAGGATATAAGTATAAGCATATGGTAGTTGGAAAAGCAAAAGTATGTGTATTTTCGGCTGTTGATAGGAAAAATACTATAATTTCTAAAGTGGGTTGTTTAGGAAAAATTTACGAAAAGAGGATAGACAATATAATAGGAAAAAGCTTGTCTAGGGATAATATTCTATGTACTGATAACTGGAAAGCTTATATAAACTATGCAAAGAGAAAAGGGTTTGAACACCATATAGTAAACTTATTTTCTATTAGTAAAAAATACAATATACAAAGTGTAAAAAGCTATAACAGTAAATTTGAAATTTGGCTGAAAAAGTTTAGTGGTGTTGCTTCAAAATATCTTAATAATTATGCGGCTTGGTTTAAGTATGTTACTCGTATAGGTTTTAAAATTACATTTAATAACATAAGAAATATGCTCATAATGTCATGTATTAATAAAATTTATGAAACTTGTGATTCTATAAGGCTAAAAGAATTTTCTATATAAAATGGAATAATTAGATTAACTTTAAATAAAAATCAGTGGTACAAAATTGTCAGCAATATAATTATTCACATACATTTAAAGTATTACATAGCTATCAACACAAAAGTTTAACAAAGCATCAGAAATTTAAAACGAAATACTGTTATAAAAGTTTTTTAACACAAAACTTTAACACAGCTCAAGGTATGCTGTCACCTTCACCCACAGAGATGTTATTGCCCTCTTAACAAAGTACAAAATTAAATATATAATTAAAATAAGAAGAATTATACAAAAAATTGTTTATATATGGTTAAAGTGATTAAAAAAGAGAATGGAGAGTAGTTATGTGTGATAAGGTTGAGGATGAAAATGTTGAAGAAAGTACAAATGAAGAAGTTAATATAGTAGAGATTGTTGAGAAAATAAATCAAAGTATACAAGAAGTAAAGGAAGAATTTGATAGTAAGGTAAAGTATGATAGACATAAAGATAAGATAATAGATGAGCTTCATGAAGAGCTTCAAGAATATAAAGACGACATTATACATAAGCTTTTGAGACCAGTAATTACAGATATAATTTATACTATCGATAATAATAATAAAACAGTGCAGGCGTTAAAACAAAAGAATTTGGCTGAGATTGAACCTGAAAAATTAATAGGGATTATTGAAGGACAATCGGAGGATTTGGAAGATATATTGTATAGACAGGGAGTAGAAGAATTTACATATGTCATGCCGGAATTTGATCCTAAAAAACAGAAAATTGTAAAAACAGTTGAAACAGATGAAAAGGATAAAGATAGGACAATAGCCAAAAGCTTAAGAAAAGGATATATGTTTGAAGACAGAGTCATAAGACACGAACTTGTAGAAGTGTATGTATATAAAGAACAAAAATAATAGTATTTTCAGGAGGGGAAAACAAAATGAATAAAATTTTTGGAATAGATTTAGGGACAACATATTCCTGTATATCTTATGTAGATGAGTATGGAAGACCGGTGGTTGTACCTAATGCTGAAAATGAAAGGATAACACCATCAGTTGTGTTTTTTGACGAAGATAATGTTATTGTTGGTGATGTGGCAAAAGAAAATTCAAAGATGTATCCTGAAGATGTTGTTGCTTTTGTAAAAAGAGCTATGGGAGATGAAAATTTTTACTTTGAACATGAAGGAAAAACATATCACCCAGAAGAAATATCAAGCTTTGTGCTCAGAAAATTAGTAGGAGATGCAGAGAATATTTTAGGAGAAAAGATAGAAGATGTAGTAATAACATGTCCAGCATATTTTGGAATAAACGAAAGAGAAGCTACAAGATTATCTGGAGAAATAGCAGGGCTAAATGTAAGAGGAATTTTAAATGAGCCAACAGCAGCAGCCATTTCCTATGGTATGGATTCAGAAGAAAATAAAGTTGTTTTGGTATATGACTTAGGTGGAGGAACCTTTGATATAACAATGATAGATATAAACAAAGATTCTATAAAAGTAATCTGCACAGGAGGAGATCACAATCTAGGCGGCAAGGATTGGGATGATGCTCTTATTGCTTATATGGCAAATCAATATAAGGAGATAACAGGAAAAGAAGAAGATATATTAGAAGATAAGGAAACTTGCCAAGAACTTCAACTCTTAGCGGAAAAAGTGAAGAAGACGCTCTCACAAAGAGAAAAAGCACCAATATCAATAAATTATGAAGGTGAAAGAGCAAAAATAGAAATTACAAGAGAAAAGTTCGATGAATTAACTTATGATTTGCTTCAAAGGACTGTAAGCTTAACAGATGAAATGCTTAATGAAGCAAGAAAGAAAAATTACAATAGCTTTGATGAAATACTCTTAGTTGGAGGGTCATCAAGAATGCCTCAGGTAGAAAAAATTATAAAAGAAAAGTATGGTATAGAACCTAAGATTTTTGATCCAGATGAAGCAGTTTCAAAAGGAGCAGCATTATATGGATGGAAGCTGTCTGTAAATGATGAACTCGTAAATAGAATTTCACTTGAAACAGGACAAACTCCAGAAAACGTAAAACAAGGCATAGACGAAAATAAAATAGAAGAAAACATAGTTGAAAAGGCAGCAAAGCAGGTGGCAGATGATACAGGCTATACTTTGTCTGCAGTAAAAGCCTCAAATGTAAGAGTAGTAAATGTTGTAAGCAAAAGCTTTGGAGTAGTTACATACAACAATGAAGGAAAAGAAGTAATATACAATTTAATATTAAAAAATTCAGAGGTTCCGGCGGAATTTACAGAAAGATTTGGTACACATGATGAAAATCAGGATAATGTACTAATAAGAGTAGTAGAAGATGAATTAAATGATAGAGTTATAGATTTTGAGTACGGAAAAGAAATAGGACAAGCAGAATTAATGCTACCAGAAAATTTACCAGCAAATTCACCAATTGATATAACCTTTAAATTAAATGAAGAAGGAAGACTTGACATTTCAGGAATAGAGGCAGTAGAAAAAAGAGAGGTAAAGACTGCTATAGATACAAGTTCCGTGATTAAAGGAAAAGAACTTGAAGAAGCAAAAGAAAGAAATAAAAATATAGAAGTATCATAAAGTTGAGGTATAGATGAGTATGAAATATAGTTTGGGAATAGATCTTGGCACAACATTTTCTGTAGTATCTGTTATCGATGAAAAAGGAATTCCAAAGGTTTTGAATAACAGTGAAGGAAAAACTTTAACACCATCTGTAATATATTTTGGAGAAGAAGATGTGTTAGTAGGAGAAGAAGCCAAGGAAATGCAGGCGATGGGCGATGAAAATGTAGCATCATTTTTTAAAAGAAATATGGGAGATGAGTATTTTGGAATCAATTTTAGAGGTGATTATTATAATTCAGAAAAGCTCTCAACCATTTTACTAAAAAAGTTAAAAAGGGATGCAGAGGCTGCCTTAAAAACTCAAGTTGAAGATGCGGTTATAACTGTACCAGCTTATTTTAATAATTCACAGAGAGAAGCAACGATAAATGCAGGAAAAGCAGCAGGCTTAAATGTTTTAAGCATATTAAATGAGCCAACGGCAGCAGCTATAGCTTATGGAATGAGAAATGATGCTATAGAAAAAAATCTTCTGGTTTATGATTTGGGAGGAGGAACCTTTGATGTTACTCTTGTACATATTGATGAAGCAAGTATAGAAGTGCTTGGTACAGATGGAGACCATGAACTTGGAGGAAAAGACTGGGATGATAGAGTAGCAGTTTATATAGGACAAAAGTTTTTTGAAAAGACAGGGATAAATCCACTTGATGACATGGAATCTTATAATGATATATTAGTTAAATCAGAAAATGTAAAAAAGCAGCTTTCAACAAGAGAAAAATGCCAGGTCAATATTTGCTATGGAGAATTTAAAGAAACCTTTGAATTTACAAGAGAAATCTTAGAAGGTATTACAGGAGATCTTTTAGAAAGAACAAAAAGATTAAGTGAAGATGTGCTTAAAAATGCAGGACTATCCTGGCAAAAGCTAAGTGGTGTTTTGCCCGTTGGAGGTTCTACTAGAATGCCAATGGTAATCGAATATATAAAGAATATAAGCGGAAAAGATGTAGTAGCTGGAATTAATGTAGATGAAGCGGTTTCAATTGGAGCAGCAATAGAAGCTTCAAGGCAGGCAAAGCTTGATGGCAAAAACGTATTTACACTTGGAAGTTATAAAAGAACAGAGGATGTTATGAGCCACAGCCTAGGAATGGCAGCAATAAGTAAAGATGGCACCAAGTATATAAATAGCATTATAATACCCAAGAATAAAAAAATACCTTGCAAGGAAACAAGACCATATGTAATAAGAACAGGAAGAAACAGAAAAAACCTTCTTGATGTTTATATGCTCCAAGGAGAAAGTGAAGATATACAAAAATGCAGTATATTAGGAAAATATACTTTTTCAAATATAGAGCATGAAAGTTCAAAACAAGCAGTAATAGATATAGAATATGCCTATAACAAAAATGGAGTTGTTACAGTTTCAGCAGTGCAAAGAAAAACAGGAAAAAAACTCAGCTTAAGTATTGAAAAATGCGAAGATGATTTACAATGGCTTTATGATGAACCAAAAGAAGAAGAGGAAAAAATCCATAAAAGTATAGTTATAGCTATGGATTTATCAGGAAGTATGAGAGGCGTTCCGCTTGAGAATGCAGTTTTGGCAGCTAAGAATTTTATTTCTGAAGTTGACATGAATAACTCAGAAATAGGAATTGTAGCCTTTGCTAATAAGGATGAAATTGTAATGGATTTAACTAAGGATGAAAAAAGTATTATAGAAGCAATAGAAAATTTAAATTCTGTTAAAGTGGGAACCTCTACTACCTCAGAACCATTTTCAAAGGCATATGAAATGTTAAGAAATGTAGATGGAGATTCCTATATAGTAGTACTTACAGATGGGCAATGGTACGGAAAAAAAGATGTAGTTGGAATTGCAAATAAGTGTAAAGCGGATGGAATAGAAATTGCAGCCATAGGCTTTGGAAGTGCCAAAAAAGAATTTTTGGATAGTATAGCTACTTGCAGGGAAAATTCAATATTCACAGAAGCAACAAAACTTACACAATCCTTCTCAAAAATAGCAAGGGTAATTTCAAAAACCAGTGGAAGCCTTAAATTATTTCAAGGATATGGACAAAAATCTAATTCATTAAATCTTTTAAAGTGAGGTGATAGCTTTGCAAAGCAGTGAAAATTTTTATTTGCTTTTAGGACTATCCGTAGAACCGCAGGAACAGGATGAGGGGAAAATAGAAGATGCCATAAATAAAAAAAGAAGCCAGTGGTCCATGCTTAGGAATCACCCCACTAAAGCTGTAAAGGCAAAGTTTTATTTAAGCCTAGTACCGGAAATAAAAAGGGTTATGCTTGGAAACCCATATGAAAGAAAAGAAGAATGGAAAAAGGCATTAAGAATAAAGAAACAGGAAGAAAAAGATAAATTTAAGTTGTTAGATGAGTGCATACAGCTTTTGTGTTCAAAGGGAACTATTTTTGAAGAAGAAGTAAATTCACTTCAGAGTAAGTTTGGAAGCTTTTCAAAAGAAGAAGTAATGAAAAGAATAAAGGTTCCAGTGCATTTAAATAAAAAAAACTCTTTAAATAAAATAATTAGTGAGAAGAAAATAGATGATACTATAATAAATAAGATAAAGACAAATCTAGAAATAGTAAAGGCTAACTCGCTGTATGATTTTTTAAAGGTGTCAAAGGATTCACCGGTAGGAGTTTTAAAGATGGCATCTAAGTATAAATATGATGAGATAAGAAAGATAGCAGCAAAAGACGCCATAAATACAGCAAGCTCCATTCTTCAGGGATTATGCGACGATATTTTTAAAGATGAAGAAAGTAAAAAAGCATATGATACTTCTCTTAAAAGTGAAAGTATAAGGTATGTTGAGATGGCTTTGGAAATATCAGCATCAAAGGGATATGTATCAAGTGAAGAGTTTGATAATTTAGTAGCTAATATGCAGCAAGAGGGTTTTGAAAAAGAAGAGGCAAAAAATTATATAAAAAATATCTGCTCAAGTAAAAAAATTTCACTTCAGATTCCAGTAAATTTAAGTATAAATTTTATGCAAAGCTGCAGCATATGCGGTAGTGTAAATTATAGGACTTCTAAGTTTTGTTATAATTGTGGCTCGCCCTTAAAAATATCATGCCCTAAGTGTCATAAAATAGTAAATTCTCAAAACAAGTTTTGCGATAATTGTGGGACTAATATAAAAAATATTACAAAAGCGTCACAGCTTATAACATCTGGGGAAAGATGTGAAGCAGCGGGAAATATTGAGAAAGCATATTTTTACGTAAGTGAAGCATTAGCTTTATATCCAGATAGCGAAAGAGCTTTAAAGCTTATGAAGGGTATAAAAAATAAGAGAATTATAATACTTGATAGAGAAACTAAAATACAAAATCTTGTTGAAAAAAAACAGTATTATACTGCTATGAAGGAACTTATCGCATTAAAGCAAATAAACTATTCAAGTTTAGTAGAAGCACTAGAAAATCTAATAAGCAATAAAATCGGAGAAGTTGAGAAGAAACTTAATGAAGCTCATGAAATCAGGGATAAAGACACTTTAGATGACATATATAGTTCTGTTTTAAATATTTGCAGTGATTGTGAAGAGGCTTTAAGATGGATGACCAGATATCCACCACAAGCTCCAAGGTTTTTGAGACATAAAATAATAGGTGATGGTATAAATATAAGCTGGGATAATAGTATTTTAAATAAAAATGTAACCTATAAGGTAATAAGAAAGATGAGAAGTGAACCTTCTTCAATTGAGGACGGAAAATTTATTGGGGAAACGAATGAAAGCCAAATAACAGACTATACAGCTGAACCAGGTCAAAACTATTATTATGCTGTTTTTGCAGTTAGAGGTGGAAGTATATATTCTAGGACTTTTTCTGTTATTGGACCTGTTGTGAGAATTGCTGATGTAGATGATGTTGAAGTTGAAGCAGACTGCGGTAAGGTGATTTTATCTTGGACATCTTCCACCAAAACAAGAGAGGTCGAGGTTTGGAGAAAGGAAGAAGAAGTTCCTGCTGCAAGGGGAGATGGCATTAAAGTAAAGGATGTATCACTTTTTGGTGCAGAAGATATAGGACTTATTAACGGTAAAAGTTATGGATATCGCATAATCTCCATATATAGAGATATGAAGGACAATGAAATTGCATCAGAAGGAGTAACATGTTTTGGAAAACCAATTGTGCCACCTGAGGTCATTACGCAAATAAAGTTATCAAATATAGCCGGAGGAATAAGGGTTAATTTTAAAAGGAAAAACTTCAGCGGAAAAGTTTATATATTGTATTCAAATGAACCTTTTGAATTTGAAGAAGGACAAGTTATAAAGAGAGATAAATTAAGCAAAATTGATAATAAGGCTGTAATAAAAAAAGAGGGAGAATGTGATATAAAAAGCATTGATGATGGAGTTTTGTTTATACTTCCTGTAGTGGCAGAAGGAAATATTGCATCAGTAGGAAGGCAACTGCATATATCTTTTTTAAAAGATGTTGAAAATTTAACAGGATATATTTTAAATAAGAAATTATATCTACAATGGAGATGGCCTAAAGAAATAAAAAAGGTTCTTGTTGGATGGAAATTTGAAAACTTTTGCAGCGGTGTAAATGATCCAGAAGCAAATTATAAGGAAATATCATTTGATGATTATAGTAAAGACGCGGCTTTTGTTTTCGATAATCTAGATAGGACAAATTACTTTTTTACTGTTTTTACAATAGATGAAAATAAATACATAAAGCGCTATTCCTATGGAAGTAAATGCAAAATAAAAAATACTGGTTTTTTTGAGATATACTATGAGATAAAAAGATCAAGAGGTATTTTTCGACTTAACAAGGGAATAACTTTTATACTAGAAAATGACTTCTTAGACAAGGAAATACCAAGGTATGTTTTAGTTGCAAATACAAAAAGCGAGCCTTTAACCATTAATGATGGAAATATAGTGTATAGGGGGGACGATGAAAGAGTTGTTTTAAATTCTATTGATGAAAATATGTTTGTAAGACCTTTTTTAGAATCAAATAAAGAGAGTGAAAAATATAAATTTATGAGAAAATGAAAAAATGTATAATGGGGTAGTGAATAAATTATGAAAATGGTTTTTCTTAGAGATCTTGAACCAGACTACACTATTGGGAAAAGCATCTATAATAGTGATGGAAAGCTTTTAATTAAATCGGGAACTAAAACTACAAGGGACAATATAAATTTTCTTAAGAAAAATATGGTGTTTTTTGTTTATGTAGAAGATGATGCCTTAGATGATGTAAAAATTAATGAAGAGTTTGATAATGTGAGAGCAACTGCACTTGGTGAAATGCCTACAGTATTTAATAACTTACTTACTGGAGACAAGAAAAATGCAGAGCAGTCTATGAAAGTTATGCATAATCTTGTTGATTATATAGTTGCTGATGGCAGTGCGAATATAAATCTTTACGAATTAAAATCCTATGATCAATATACTTACATCCACTGTATTGATACATCAATAATGGCCTGCTTTATAGGTAAATCATTAGGCTATACTGGAAAAAAACTCAAGGAATTGAGTATGAGTGGTCTTTTACATGATATAGGTAAAATAAAAATTCCAAATGAGATAATTAATAAAAAAGAAAAGCTTACAGAAGATGAATTTAAGTCTTTAAAGCTACATACTAAGTATGGAAAAGAAATTATAGAAAAATATGATACCTTTAGCGAGGATGTTTTAAGGGGGATTTACGAGCATCATGAAAAGTATGATGGTACAGGGTATCCTCTTGGTCTAAAGGGAAATAATATAAGTGAATTTGCAAGGATAATATCTGTGTGTGATGTATTTACTGCTGTAAGTGCAAATAGATCTTATAGGAAAAGGTTTAATCCTAATGAAGCCTATGAACTTATTTTGTCAGGCAGTGGAACCTCCTTTGATCCTAATATTGTGCAAAAATTAAGGATGACTTTTTTTGTATATCCACTTGGTTCATGTGTGAGACTTTCAAACGGAGTAGAAGGATATGTTGTAAGGCAAAATAAGACTTTTCCTGACAGACCCGTAATAAGAGTTACTTATGATACTGCAACAAGGCAGCCTATATCGCCTTATGAAGTTGATTTGATGAGCAATTGGAATGTGGTTGTTGAAGAAGTTATTTAAATTGGTATTGAGTATAGAGCATATATGTTCTATACTCTTTTTATAGAATGTATAATATATTAAGGAAAGAAGGTATATAAATGTCAGAAGTAGTAGATAGATTTCTTGAATATATAAAGTTTGACACTAAATCTGATGAGGATTCAAATTCAGTACCTAGTACTGATAAGCAATTGGTATTGGCTAAGAAATTAGTAGCTGATTTAAAAAGCATAGGACTTTCAAATGCTGAGGTTGATAGTAATGGTTATGTTATGGCATCGCTTCCAGCTAACATGGATAAAAAGGTACCTGAAATAGGATTTATATCTCATCTGGATACCAGTCCTGAAATCAGCGGTAAGGATGTAAAGCCTCAAATAATTGATAACTATGATGGAAAAGATATTATACTTAATAAAGAAAAAAATGTAGTTTTATCGCCTAATGAGTTTCCAGATCTTTTAAAATATAAGGGTGAAACTATAATAACAACAGATGGAACAACTCTTTTAGGTGCAGACGATAAAGCTGGAATATCAGAAATAATGTCCGCAGTAAGTTATCTTACTAAGCACAATGAAATAAAGCATGGAACAGTTCATGTGGCCTTTACTCCAGATGAGGAGATTGGTCGTGGAGCGGACTATTTTGATGTGAAAAAGTTTGGTGCTGAGGTTGCTTATACAGTAGATGGTGGTGCTATAGGTGAGCTTGAGTATGAAAATTTTAATGCTGCAAGTGCAAAAGTTATTATAAGGGGTAGAAGTGTTCATCCTGGAGATGCTAAAAATAAAATGATAAATGCTGTTGAAGTAGCAGCTGAGTTTATGAGCTTACTTCCTAAAAGTGAAACTCCTGAACATACTGAAAAATATGAGGGATTTTATCATGCATACAGCATAAAAGGCGGCGTTGAAGATGCTGAAATACAATATATAATAAGGGATTTTGATAAAGAAAGCTTTGAAAATAGAAAAAAATTAATTACTGACACTGCAAACTTTATAAATAACAAATATGGAAGAGAAATTGTAATGGTTGAATTAAAAGACCAATATTACAACATGAAGGAAAAGATAGAGCCTGTTAAACATGTTGTTGATATAGCTTATAAAGCTATGGAGGACCTAGGAATAGTACCTATTGTAAATCCTATAAGAGGTGGTACAGATGGTGCCAGACTTTCGTTTATGGGACTTCCAACGCCTAATATGTTTACAGGTGGAATGAATTTTCATGGTAAATATGAATGTATTCCTACCTTTGCTATGGAAAAAGCTGTTGAAGTTATACTTAAGATAATAGAACTTTATTCTGAAAAATAATAAACGAAAGGTTATTACCTTCAGCTTATGCGAAGCTATAGTATTTAATGTTTAGAAATACTTTGCTTCGCATTATTTTTAACAATTATATAATACGTTTATAATAATAGAGTAGTAGTATTAATGATGTATTTAATAGGTAGTGAGAATTATAGAGGTTTTAATATGGTGCTGTGTTAAAGAATTGTGTTGATATCTTTTATGCATAATTTTTTCAACACAATTCTTTAACACAGCGCTATGCTTAGAATCGGAGGTGGAAAGCATGAAAAATAAAGCTAAGCATCTTGTAGTAATATCTATAGATTCACTTAATTCGCAGGATTTAGGTAGGATAATAAATTTATCAGGATTTTCCAAGATAATAAAAAATGGCTCCTATGCAAAAGAAGTTGTAGGGATATATCCTTCATTAACTTATCCCTCGCATACATCAATAATAACTGGAGTATATCCAGATAAGCATGGTTTATTTACTAATGAAATAATGCAACCGGGTATAAAAAGACAGGATTGGTATTGGTATAAAAAATATATAAAAGTTCCAACCTTATGTGATATAGCTAAAGAAGCTAACATGAAAATTGCAAATGTATTTTGGCCGGTAATGGGAGGAGCTAAAATAGATTATAATTGCCCAGAGATATGGACAGTAAGACCTAAAGAAAGCCAGATATTTAAATCCTTAAGGGCAGGATCTCCTATCTTTCTTTTTAATATATTTAGAAAGTTTGGCAAAATGTTAAAGGGTATAGAAGAGCCACAGCTTGATGATTTTTCCACTGAATCCATAGCATATGTAATAAAAAACAAAAAGCCAAATCTGGTCCTTTTACATTTGAACGAAGTTGATCATACAAGACATAAGCTTGGTTTTAATGCATCTGAACTTGATGAAGTGTTTTTTAGAATGAATGATAGAATAAATAAAATTATAAATGCAGTTAAAGAAGCTGATATATATAAGGACACTGCCTTTGTGATATTAGGAGATCATGGATTTTCTGATGTGGATTATAGAATATGCATTAATACGGAATTTGTGAGAAGAGGACTTATAACTTTAGATAAAAATGGAGATATTAAAGGATGGAAGGCATATTTGAATTATTGTGATGGATCTGCACAGATAAAAGTAAAGGATAGGAATTCATCTAAGATTGTAGAAAATATATTTATGGAACTTAAGAATTTAAAACCATGTCCAATAAGAAAAGTATACACAAAGGAAGAAGTTGAAAGAGAAAAAAGAATTACAGGAGATTTCGATTTTATGATAGAAGCGAATGATGGCTACTATTTTGACAATGATTGGAAGGCTCCAAAGGTCATAAATGAAATAGTAAAATCAAGATCCAGAATTAATGAACAGGATTACTTTGTAGCTACTCATGGATATGATCCTCTTAAGACTAATTATAGAACATTTTTTGCAGCAGCAGGACCTTCAATAAAAAGTGGATTTTCTTTGCCAGAAATAAAACTTGTGGATGAAGGGCCCACTATGGCCAAAATGCTTGGATTAAATATGGAAAATGTCGATGGAAGGGTAATTGAAGAAATATTTACATAAATAAATTTGAATAAAATCTCCTATTAGTACGCAATTTGTATTATAATTATATATGTGTGTTATACGGATTAACAAGTGTTTGTCCAGTAAAGAATATATTTGCTATAGAAAAAAGAGGAGGGCTAAATTCATGAAAGCTGTTGTAACAGTTATAGGTAAAGATAAAGTGGGGATTATTGCGGGGGTAAGCTCAATTTTAGCAGGAATTGATGTTAATATTTTAGACATAAGTCAAACGATAATGCAGGAGTATTTTACCATGATAATGCTTGTAGATACTTCCTTTTCAAGTATTTCATTTGAAGAAATAAAAGAGAAACTTGATGAAGCAGGTAAAGAACTTGGAGTTTCAATAAAAATACAAAATGAAGGTATATTCAATTCAATGAATAGAGTATAAAGGAGAATTTCAGATGAATACTAGTGAAATAATGAATACCATAAAAATGATTGGTGAGCAGAAGCTAGATATACGTACCATAACCATGGGAATATCCTTAAGGGATTGCTGCAGCTTTAATGGGGAAGAATCTAGAAAAAGAATATATGATAAAATAACAAAATATGCTGAAAATCTAGTAAAAGTTGGTGAAGAGATAGAGAGGGACTATGGAATTCCTATAATAAATAAAAGAATTTCAGTTACACCTATTGCTATGATAGCTGAATCTTCAGATGATACAGATTATGTTGAGTATGCAAAAACTCTTGATAGAGCAGCAAAGAATGTTGGAGTTGACCTTATTGGAGGATTTTCAGCTCTTGTTCATAAAGGATGTACTAAAGGCGATAAAATTTTGATGAACTGTATTCCAGAAGCACTTCACAGTACAGATATAGTTTGCAGTTCTGTAAATGTGGGAAGCAGTAAAACAGGAATAAATATGAATGCAGTAAAAGAGATGGGACAAATTATAAGGCGAACTGCAGAAATGAGTGCAGACACAAACGGAATGGACTGCATGAAGCTTGTTGTATTTGCAAATGCCATAGAAGATAATCCATTTATGGCAGGAGCTTTTCATGGTGTTGGAGAGGCTGAGTGTATAATTAACGTTGGAGTTAGTGGACCAGGTACAGTTAAGGCAGCTCTTGAGACAGTAAAAGGCGAAAGTTTTGATGTTGTTGCTGAAACTATAAAGAAAACTGCGTTTAGAATAACAAGAGCAGGTCAGCTTGTTGCAAGAGAAGCTTCAAGAAGACTTAATGTCCCTTTTGGTATAGTTGATTTATCATTAGCACCTACACCGGCAGTTGGTGATAGTGTAGCAAGAATATTAGAAGAAATGGGAGTTGAAGCTTGTGGTGCACCAGGAACTACTGCAGCATTGGCAATGTTAAATGATGCTGTTAAAAAAGGTGGAATAATGGCAGCAGCACATGTTGGAGGATTGAGCGGTGCTTTTATACCTGTAAGTGAAGATGAAGGTATGATAGCTGCAGTTGAAAGCGGAGCACTTAATCTTGAAAAGCTCGAAGCTATGACTTGTGTATGTTCAGTTGGACTTGATATGATAGCAATACCAGGAGATACTCCAGCCGAAACAATTTCAGGTATAATAGCTGATGAAGCGGCTATAGGAGTTATTAACAATAAAACTACGGCAGTACGTGTAATCCCTGCAATTGGTTTAGGTGTTGGAGATAGCGTTGAGTTTGGTGGTCTATTTGGAAGAGCACCCGTTATGCCAGTAAGCAAGTTTTCATCAGCAGATTTTATAAATAGGGGTGGAAGAATTCCTTCACCTATACACAGCTTCAAAAACTAACAATAGAAATGTTTTCCGCATTATGGAAAACATTTTTTTTTTAATCTCATTGAAAATTTGGTTTACAATTAGTTATGTAAGTAATATCAATAGATTTATCGAATAGATTTAAATATCAAGTTAGCTTTAGGCATAAAAAAACGAAAGAAATAAAGAGAATGAATAATAAAAAAGTATATCTTATAAAATAGATATATTTGAAAATTGATATAAAAAATTTTCTCATGTATAATATGCTAAGTACAAGATATTGTGTTATGGAGGGAATTTCATGCTAAATGTAGTAAAACGTGATGGAAGAGAAGTAAAATTTGATTCCAATAAAATTTCAAATGCTATAAAAGGTGCATCGGATGAAATAGGTTTTAATATAAAAGAAAGTGATATACTTAATTTAACAGAACAAGTTATAGGTGAGCTAGAAGGAAAACATATTAATAAAATATCAGTAGAAGAAGTACAAAATCTAGTGCAGGATATATTATTTGAAAATGAATACAGAGAAATAGGTTTAGCTTACTGTAATTATAGAAACGAAAGAACAAAAGTAAGAGATATAAAGTCTGACTTAATGAAAGCTATAGAAAAAATTGGGGTTGAAACAGATAGAGATAATGCTAATGTAGGAAATAATTTTAGTTCAAAGCTTTTAAGAATAGCAAGCGAATCAAACAAGTGGCATAATCTTGCTGTAATGCCTAAAAAGATTTCAAAAGCACATGAAAATGGAGACATCTATCTTCATGATTTAGACAGTTATAATCTTACTACAAACTGTTTACATATACCTACAAAGGAAGTTTTAACGAGAGGATTTAATACAGGCTATGGATATATAAGAAAGCCTAAAAGAATAGAATCTGCTGCAGAATTATCATGTATACTGCTCCAATCAACACAAAATGATATGTTTGGAGGACAATCTCATCCTGACTTTGATAATGACATGGCAGAGTTTATTGAGCCAACAAGAGCTGATATCAGAAAAGAACTTAAGGAATTTGGAATAGAAGAAGAAAAAATAGAACAAATAACTGAAAGAAAGCTTATAAGAGCACTTGAACAGGCAATGCAGGGTATCGTATATAATCTTAATACTATGCATTCTAGAGCTGGTTCGCAAGTTCCATTTTCATCTATTAACCTTGGAATTCCTAAAACAAAAGATGCAGCACTTGTTTGTGAAGTTTTTCTTAAGGAATATGAAAAGGGACTTGGTAGAGGAGAGCAACCTATCTTCCCTAACATAATATTTAGAGTAAAAAAGGGAGTAAATAGAGAAAAAGAAGATCCATACTATTACCTTTATGAACTCGCATGTAGAGTAGCCGCTAAGAGAATGAATCCTACATTTATGAATATTGATGCTGATTTTAATAAAAAGTATTATGATAAAGGTTATTTGCCAGCTACAATGGGATGTAGAACATACTTAATGTCAAATGTAAATGGAGAACCTGGAGTTAAGGGAAGAGGAAACATAGCACCAACAACTATAAATTTGCCAAGAATAGCAATAGTAGCAAAGAAGGACGTAGATAGATTTTTCTCTATTTTAGATTCAAGACTTGTAATAGCTAAGGAAAGCCTTTTAAATAGATATAGCGTATTAAAGAAACTTAGAGTTAAGGATTTACCATTTGTAGCAGGACAAGGACTTATGAAGGGCGCAGAAGGATTAAAGCCAGAAGATTCAATAGATCCTATATTAAAACAAGGAACGTGGGCAATAGGATTTATAGGACTTGCAGAAGCACTTGTTGCACTTATAGGACATCATCATGGAGAAAATGAAGAGGCAAGAGAACTTGGCTATAAGATAGTTGAGTACATAAGAAAATATACAGATAGACTTATAGAGGAAACTCATCTTAACTGGAGTTGTTATGCTACACCAGCAGAAGGTTTGTCTGGAAAGTTTATAGTAAAGGATAAGGCAATTTTTGGTGAAATACCGGGAGTAACAGATAAGGATTATTACTCAAATAGCTATCATATTCCAGTAGGATATAATATATCAATAAAAGAAAAAATAAATATAGAAGCTCCATATCACGCTTTATGTAATGGTGGACATATATCATACATTGAACTTGATGATTACCCTGATGCTCAAACTGTAATGGATATTATAAATTATGCTTATAGTAATACAAATATAAGTTACATGGGAATAAACTTCCACATAAGATATTGCAGACATTGCGGAACATATTTAAGTACTTCCGATACTAAATGCCCAACATGTGGTGATACAGATATACAAGGAATTTCTAGAGTTACAGGTTATTTAAGTTTAGATGAAAGATTTGGAGCAGGAAAGTCAGCAGAAAGAGCTGATAGAATATCACAGGCCAGCGGAAAACACGTTTACGAATAGGTTACATGAAAGCTTAAAATGAGAAATACTATTGTTTTACAAGTAATAATTTGAATACTTTAATCAGTTGACAATTGACAGAGGAAAATCTTATAACTAACAACTGTAAACTAATAACTATTAACCTCTAACTGTCTAATATCAATTGTCCACTGTTAACTGTAATAGTGGGGTGATTAAGTGAAATTGCAGGTAGCTGGTTTTTTGGACAACTCTCTTGTCAATGGAGAAGGACTTAGAAGTGTGCTTTTCGTATCGGGTTGTAATAGAAGATGCCCAGAATGCCAGAATGAAGCAATGCAGGATTTTTCATATGGTGATAAAGTTGATAGTAGTGATGTTTTAGATAGAATTAAAAGCAACATGCCGTTAATTAAAGGGGTTACATTTTCAGGAGGAGACCCATTCGAACAAGCAAAGCCACTTATAGACCTTGCTAAAGAAATAAAAAAACTAGAACTTAATATATGGTGCTATACAGGATATACCTATGAAGAAATTGCAACAGGAAATGACGAATACAAAAAAGAGCTTTTAAAATACTTAGATGTACTGGTAGATGGACCGTTTAAGATGGAGCTCATGGAAAATGCGCCTAAGTATGCGGGATCAAGCAACCAAAGGGTATTAAGACTTAAAGACGGAAAAATAAAGAACCAGTGATAAGTAACAAAGGACAGGTGACAAGTTAAGGTGAGTTTTTCTCCGCAACTTGTCACCTGTCACTGTTTTTAAATGGTTGGTATTAATACTCTATTAGTTCCACTTAAATTTTCTTCAATAATTAATTTACTTTCGTGAAGTTTTTCTGCATTCTTCATACTAAGAATGAATTTATCAATACCATCTATAGGAAGTGAAATCAATGGCGTTTTGTAGTGCATAGGTACTACAATTTTGCTATTTATTTTCCTGCATAGTTTTGCAGCCTCATCGCCATCTATGGTAAAGTTACCACCAACAGGAATCAAAAGCACGTCTATATTTCCAAGTGAATTAATCTCATCTTCTGATAGAACATAGCCTAAATCTCCAAGGTGGCAAATTTTTATGTTATTTATTTTAAAAGTGAAAATGATATTTTTTCCCCTTGCGGCACCTTTTAAATTATCATGATAGGATGGAAAACCTATTATTTCGGTGTTTTCATATTTATATGTGCCAGGTTTATCAAATATTAAAATATTTTCAGGAAAGTTTTTTATGCAATCATGATCAAAGTGATGATGACTTATGGTTACAACATCAACTGCACCTTTATATGCTTTATATCCTAAGGCTTCATCAAAAGGATCAGTTAAAATTTTTTTATTTTCATCTGTTTCTATTAAAAAACAAGACTGACCAAACCAAGTTAAATTCAAATTTATCACACTCCTACTTAATTAAGATAAACCATATTAAATTTGAAATTCATGTATACTATAAGGATGTTTTCTGGGATGAATTTCATTAATTCGATTATATATAAGTATATCACTATTTAAAATAAAAATGTATTTTGTATTAATTAACTGTAATTGTACTAGATTTTAAATTATGCTATAATAAATAGCGATTTGAGTTTAGAATTTTATAATATTAGAATATAAAAAGGCAGGTTTAAAATATGAGTAGAATGTTTGGAACAGATGGAGTAAGAGGAATAGCGAACGCGGAACTTACTGCTGAATTAGCCTATAAGTTAGGAAGAGCTGGGGCATATGTTTTAACAGAAGGAACCCACAAACCTAAAATATTAGTAGGAATGGATACGCGAATTTCTGGAGATATGCTTGAAGCTGCATTAGTATCCGGAATACTTTCAGTTGGAGCCGAGGCTATATGTGTAGGAATAATTCCAACACCTGCAGTTGCATATTTAACTAGGAAATATAATGCAGATGCAGGAGTAGTAATATCTGCTTCTCACAATCCAGTAGAGTATAATGGAATTAAGTTTTTCAATGGGACAGGTTATAAATTATCTGATGAATTGGAAGACAAAATTCAAAGCGTTATAGAAAGTAATTTTGAGGGAGTACCACTTCCTACAGGTGAGAGCGTTGGAAGAAAGGTAATTGAAGAAGCTGCAATTGACGATTACATAGAATTTGCTAAAAGTACTATAGATATCGATTTAAAAGGAATAAAGGTAGCATTAGATTGTGCTAATGGAGCATCGTATATAACTGCTGTTAAGACCTTTAGAGAACTTGGAGCGGATGTTAAGGTTATAAACAATGATCCAGATGGTATAAATATAAATGCAAACTGTGGATCAACTCATCCTGAAGAACTTATGGATTATGTTGTTAGAAAAAATTGCGATTTAGGACTTGCTTTTGATGGTGATGCTGATAGATGCCTTGCAGTTGATGAAAAAGGAAAGCTTATAGATGGCGATTTTATAATGGCCATTTGTGGTCAATATCTTAAGGAGCAGGGCAAGCTTAATAAAAATGTAGTTGTAGTTACTGTAATGAGCAATATGGGTCTATTTAAGGCTCTTGATAAGGTTAATATTGATACTGTAAAAACCAAGGTTGGAGATAGATATGTTCTTGAGGAAATGCTTAAGGAAGGTTATAAACTTGGAGGGGAACAATCAGGTCATATAATATTCTTAGATTATAATACTACAGGTGATGGACTTGTAACAGCACTTCAGTTATCAGCTATTGTTAAAAAGAGTGGAAAGAAGTTATCAGAACTTGCAGCCATGATGAAAAAGCTTCCTCAGGTACTTGCAAATGCAGAGGTTCCAAATGATAAGAAGGATATATATATAACAGATAAAGAAATAGCAGATGAAATAGTAAAAATTGAAAAGGAACTTGACGGAAATGGAAGAGTTCTAATAAGACCATCTGGAACAGAACCACTTGTTAGAGTTATGCTTGAGGGAGAAGATCAGAAATTACTTGATACAATGGCTCATGGATTGGCTAAGAAAATACAGGAAAAGGCAAATAGATAATAGAGCTGCCTTACTAAAAATGTTTCGTCACATTAAAAAACTCCTATAAATCTAAGGTAAAAAAATCACAAGATCCTAAGATATTTCAATAACTCGCTGAAAATAAGCTCAGACAATTGAAATATCTAAGTATTTTGTGATTTTTTTACCAAGATTTATTAGGAGTTTTTTAAACTGTTCCTTCAGCATTGTTAACTAGATTTTAAAACTTTTAGGTTATATATATTATTGTGTTTATATTTTTTACTTGGTTATAATAAACATATATAAGTAAAAAATTTTGAAAGGAAACTACTATGGAGAAGGGTAAATTGAACATAAGAAAATTTATTGTTGAAGTTGTTAAGATATCTTTAGATGATGATATTTTTGCTCTGGCGTCTCAATTGGCTTATGGACTACTTTTTTCACTTTTTCCTTTTTTAATATTTTTAATGACACTAATAGGATTTAGTAATATAAAAGGTTATGAGGTTCTTCAAATATTTGAAAGAATAATGCCAGAGCAAGTATATGGTTTAGTTAAAGGAATAGTTTTAGAGGTTACAGAGAAAAAGAATGGAAATCTTTTGTCCTTCAGTTTAATTGTAAGTTTATGGGCATCAATGTCTGGATTTAATGCCATAATAAAAGGACTTAATATGTCATATAGAGAAGAAGAAAGAAGAGGATTTTTGAAGGTTCAGTTGGTATCCTTTATATTTACAATGGGTCTTATAATTACTATATTTGCAATAACTGTTTTGATGATATTTGCAAGTGTAAATGAACCTATTATTTCAAGATGGTTTCATCATCCAGAAATAACATCCTTCTTGTGGGATTTTATAAAGTATTTTATTTTAGTTTTAACAATGCTGTTCGTATTTTCAGCTGTTTATAGGTATACTCCAGCAAAAAAGCATAAATGGAGTGATGTAATTTGGGGGGCTTTGTTTACAACTGTAGGTTGGGTGATATCATCCTTTGGATTCTCATATTATATAAATAACTTTGGAAATTACTCTAAAATCTATGGAAGTATAGGGGCAGTTATAGTTCTAATGACTTGGCTTTTTATGGGATCATTTATACTTATTCTTGGTGGAGAAATAAATTCTGCAATATTAAATAAAAATATTTATAAATAAATCATATTAAATATTTACACAATAGTAATTTTAGTGTAAAATTTAAAATTGCGTAAGATAAAAATAAAAGCAATTTTTTTACGGTTTTGTTCTTATATGATAAGCGAATGTAAAGTGATTTTGTGTATATAAATTTTTTAGGATGGAAGGGTATAAAAGTGAAAAGCTTTTGGGTTAAATGCACTGTGGTTATAATTGCTTTGACCATGGTATTTAGTTTTGGTGGATGCAGCAAAGGACAAAATGATAAAGGCGCTAAAGTTGCTCAAACTCAACTTGAAAAAGATAAATTAGAGATACAGCAATTTGTAAAAGAATATTACGAAAGTGAAATTCCGAAAGATGAGGAATATCTAAAGGGTTTTTTTGTTAATCCTAGTATTGCAGATATACAGACTATTAAAAAGAAATTTAGTGTTTTTAGCATAGAAAAAATTAAATTTAATGGTGTTTATAATGTAAAGAAGGAGGGAAGACTTGCTGCAATGACAGGTAGCTTCAATGCATACTTCAAAAGTATATCAACTCCAAGACCAGATGTTGAAATAGTTATACTTATCAAGAAAAATAATAAATGGTATTTTTTAAATGATGACTCTAGTTTAAATGAAAATGAATTAATGTGGGAAAATAATCAAAAGCGAATTCAAAACAAATTTATTGTAAGTAGCAAAAATATGAATAAAATACTTGAAACAAATAAATCTTTTGATGAAGCAAATAAAGATTATATGAATCAATGTAAGAATAAATTTCTTGGTAGCCAAGGAGATAAATAAAAGCTTTTAACATGCTGTGGATGTTAAAAGCTTTTATTTATTATATATAAATTAAGGTATCTTTTAAGGTTTTATTATCTTTCATAGCTAAAATTAGTTTTCCTGCGGCAGAGGTGTTACCTATTAAGTATCCACCTGAAAGAACATTGTTTATAAAAAACAAAGTTTTGCATTCATTTAATTTAAGATTAAGGAATTCAAGTTTTTCATTTTCATCATTTGTTACATTGCCAAAGGATACTACAGAGGTACCTAGAGCATCAAATATTACAGAGGATACAAAATCTTTAAATGAAAGTTTATCGCCTATAGCATTAGCACCTGCTGTCTTACCCATCTCTACAGCAGCAGTCCAGTTACCATAAATAGTTCCATTTAGTTCAGCAGCATCACCAGCAGCATAGATATCCTTTATATTTGTTTCCATATTCTCATTAACTAGTATTCCTTTATTCGTTTTAATTCCACATTCTTCAGCAAGCTTTTTGTTTGGTCTTATTCCTATTGAAAATAAAACCATATCTGCATCAATTGTTTTGCCGCTTTTAAGTTTTACACCAGTAACTGAAGCATCGCCTAAAATTTCAATGCAGGAATCGTCTAGTAGGAGATTGATTCTGTATTTTGAAATAAGCTTTTCAAAAAGTTTAGCTCCAGGTTTATCGAGCTGTTTTGGAAGTAGTCTGTCGAAAAATTCTACTACAGTTACATTTAGTCCGGATTTTTTTAGCTCTGAGGCAGCTTCAAGACCTAAAAGTCCTCCTCCTATTACAACTGCATTTTTGGAAGATTTCATATAGTTCTTAATGTTATTTGCATCATTTATATCTTTTAAAGTGAAAATTCCTTCTTTTTCAATTCCAGGCAAATCTGGTTTAAAGTTATGACTTCCAGTTGCTAATATTAGTTTATCATAATTTGTTTTACTTCCATCAGAAAGCAAAAGTTCCTTATTTGAAGGTATAATTTTATCAACTGTGGAATTTAGTCTTAACATAATGTTATTATCTTCATACCAACCGTGAGGGGATACAAAAAATTTGCTGTCTTCAATATTTTCTGTTAAGTAATCAGAAAGTTCTGGTCTAAAGTAGGTCAGGTAGTTTTCTGAGGATATAATTTCAACAGTACACTTGGTATTTCTCTTTCTTATAGCTTCAGCAGCATGATAACCAGCTGCACCATTTCCTAAGATGACTATCTTTTCTGTAGTTTCACTTTTAAATGAATTTTTATTCTCAGTTATTTCTATAAATTGATCTTTGCCGGCACCACACACAGGGCAAAATTCAGGAGGTTCATTTCCTTCAAATACAACACCACATATTATACATTTCCATTTCTTTACGGTAGAAGAGCTTTTTATATTAGCAGAAGTTTTATTTAAATTTTCCTTTATTTTTTCTGCAAAACTTTTACCAAAGTGATAAGCACGATTATTATCTTCGTCAGAAGGCTTAAAATTGATTTTTAAACCCGGAACAGGAATTCTCATTCTAAGCTGTCTCAATCTTTCTTCCATATTAGGTACAGCTTCTCCGCTCCAACCATAGGAACCAAAAGCTCCAGCAAATCTTCCACCATGAATTATAGGATTTAGTGAGTTTATTATGTCATAAATTGGCCTTAAAGCATCACTAGTTATAGTAGGTGAGCCAAAAAGAAAACCTACTGAAGAATTAAGTTTTTGTATAATCTCTTCCTCTTTACTATAAGTTACATCAAAAGAGTTTATAGTAAAATCATCTACAGATTTTATTCCTTCTGATATTTTATCAGCAATTTCTTTTGTATAACCATAAGCTGATACATAGCAAATAGTTATTTCTTTTCTCTTAAATATGTCTTCTTCTGTACTCCACTTTTTATAAAGCTCAACAATTTTTTTTGGATCATCTCTTAATATAGGACCATGTCCTGGGCAGATTATATCTATTGGCAAGTTTTCTATTTTAGCACATGCCTTAAGAACATAAGGCTTAAATGGACCCATTATGCAATCAAAGTAATATTTTAGTGCATCTATATACTTTTCTTTGTCCTCTATAAGATCGTTAAATATTTTTTCACTTGAATAATGGCAGCCAAAAGAATCACAAGTTATAAGAAGCTTTTCTTCAGGAACATAAGTATATATTGTATCAGGCCAATGTAAAAGAGGAGCCGAAATAAATTTAAGTGTTTTTCCACCAAGATCTAATGAAGAATTATCTTTAACTTCAATAGCTTCAAAAGGACGATTTACAATATTTTTTAGAAACTTTATAGCTGTACTTGAACCAACTACTTTTGCATTTTTCGCGATATCAAGAAGCTTTTCTACGGAACCTGCGTGATCTGGTTCTGTGTGATCAACCACAATATAATCTATGTTTTTAATATCAACATTAAGAGATTCAAGTCTTGCTAGATATTCATCGAAAAACTTTTCTTTTACAGTTTCAAAAACAGCTGTTTTTTTAGAACCTTTTACAACATAGGAATTGTAGGTTGTGCCATACGGTGTATACATTACTATGTCAAAAATCCTAAGATTAGGATCAAGGGCACCAACCCAATAAATGTCTTTTTTTATTTCAATTGCTTTCATCTTTATCACTCCTTAAATTATTATTAAAGGATAATAATTATTAATTATATTTTAATGTTAATTTACGTAAAAATCAATACTTTTATCTATTTTTATAGCAAGAAGAAGAAATAACATAATATTTTTTTGATAATTTACCGAAGTAATAGGGATCATTATAGTAACACTTTTTGCTATAGTTTTAACAGAAAATGTGGTATCAATTAGTAAGGTTTTAACTTATTTAAGTCTTATTTTAATGATGTAGTTTATGGTAAATACTCCTGTTTCCTCCTTAAATATTTTAGAGATATACAGGACTTAAGCACATGTTTTTAGATATTTTATACAAAGAAATATTATGTATATAGGAAATAATTTCTTTAACTATATTGGACTTTTATGAAAATTAAAAGTTATAATTATATGTTTTTTTGAAATTAAATATGTCTAAAAAGATTTCTTTGGTAATGTGATTAGGAGAAAAATTTCTTATATTTATATTATTAAATCCAATGTGAATTTCATTCATATTTTCATATTTATTTTAACACATAATTGTAAAGGTAAATAGATAAGTTGAAGGAATTTTTATGGACAGTTTAAAATGGATTTTGGCTATGTAAAGCAGCATAGGTTTATAATGATAATGGTTATTATCATGGTTGTTATTGCTTCACTTTGTTGAATTCAAGTATGTGGATAATGGAAAAATCATTGAGATTGGAAATTACGAGGAGCTTATGAGTAAAAAGGCTTCATACTATGAACTTTATATGTCACAATACAACATATTAAAAGCAATATGAGGTGACAGCATTAGTTTAAGCTTTAATTAGAAAAACGGCTGCTTTTTAGACAGTCGTTTTTCTTGGATTTTTTATATTAAGTTTTAAAAATAAAGATCTCTTTCACCATTTTCAATTCTAGCTAGTCTAGCAATGGTTTCCTTTTTTGTAGCTTCAGAAGTAATCTGTTCTAGATTCTTTTCTATTGTATTCTTACCTATTTCTCTTAATTCATCATCTGCATAATCAATTAAATATTCTTTAAAGGTAAGTATTGCGTTAGGAAGACAGCAGTTATGAATTTGGCCAGACTTAGCAAGTGCCATGAAACGTTCACCCGTTCTTCCTTGTCTATAACAAGCTGTGCAGTAACTTGGAATATATCCTTTTGCACATAGTGATTTCAATATTTCAATTGGAGTTCTATCATCATTTACTACAAATTGTGGAGGATCAACTTGAGAGCTATCTCCAAATTCTTTTTCATAACCTCCGACGTCTGTAGCAGAACCAGCACTTATTTGAGAAATTCCAACAGATATAACTTCTTCTCTAAATTTAGGTTCTTCTCTTGTTGATAAAATCATTCCAGTGTAAGGAACTGCAAGTCTTAATATTGCAACAAGCTTCTTAAAGTCATGATCAGAAACAAGGTAAGGGAAGTTTGAAAAATCAACTCCACGGGCAGGTCTTATTCTAGGCATTGATATTGTATGAGGACCAACTCCATTGAACCTTTCTTCAAGATGCTTAGAGTGTAAAAACATTGCAATAGTTTCGTATTTATAATCATATAAGCCATATAAAACACCAATTCCGACGTCATCAATTCCAGCTTCCATGGCTCTTTCAAGTGCTGTCATGTGGTAGTCGTAATCGTGTTTTGGACCTGTTGGATGCATTTTACTATATGTTTCTCTATGGTATGTTTCAGAAAATAAAGTATAAGTACCTATTTTGGCTGCCTTAAGTTTTTTGTAGTTCTCAATTGTTGTAGCTGCAATATTAACGTTAATTCTCCTCATTTCACCATTACCACTATGAACCTCATAAATTGTTTTCATGCAATCTGTAACATAGTCTATAGGACAGTTTACAGGGTCTTCACCGGCTTCGAGAACAATTCTTTTATGACCTAAGGATTGAATTAATTCAACTTCACGTATTAGTTCCTTTTTAGTGAGTTTTTTTCTTACGCCTTTGTTTTCACAGTTATATCCACAGTACCTGCAGCCATTAACGCAGTAACTACTTATATAAAGAGGAGCAAACATTACTATTCTATTTCCATAAATGTTTTGTTTTATTCTTATTGCAGTTTTGTATATTTTATCAAGTGTATTGTCATCTTCAATATGGAGTAGCACTGATACTTCTTTAGGATCAAGCCCCTTACATTTTGAAGCTTTGTCGATAATTTCATTTACAAAATCGTTATCTTTTGCTTTTTCTTTACCATATTCAAGATATTCGTGTATTTTTGCGTCATCAATAAAATCTGCTTTTTCATGATTAAGCATAAGCTATTAGCCTCCTAAGATTTTTTGGACATAGCTGATTTTACACTTACACCAGATATTTTACCGAGCTTTCCTGTCATGGCACTTAATTCATCTGAAGTGCCGTCTACTATAATTGAAATAACAGATAGTCCTCTTTCTCTATAGGGGATACCCATTCTTCCAACTATTATTGAACTATACGTATGGAGTATTTTATTGACTTCTGTTGCCATTTCTAAATTCTCTACTATTATTCCTACAACAGCAATTCTTTTATCCAAAATAATCACCTCAAAAATAAAAACACCCTCCATACAGGAAGGTCTATATTGCTTAAAATAAATGCTTAATTCAAACCCTTCCTTTTACACGGTTAAATACTGTGTAATTAGAAAATCTAAGCTAATTGTTATTTGTCTTTGTCCATAATTGAAAGAAAATCTCACAAAACAGACAACTATATTATCGCATAAAAATTTAACTTAATCAATTATAATTTTTATTTGTTAAATTTTTCTTAATTGTAATTATTTGTTGATTTTATTTTACTTATGTAGTAACATTATGAATTAGTGGTTTTATCAATAATCGGAGGAGAAAATATGGAATTATCAAAATTTACAGGATTTAAGGACAAAATTTCTATAAATATAGGTAAAGTAATAATAGGAAAGAAAGATAGTATAGATAATATAATAACAGCATTTATATGTGGTGGACATGTTTTACTTGAGGATGTACCAGGTCTTGGAAAAACTAAACTTGCAAGGGCTATGGCAAAATCGCTAAATTGTACTTTCACAAGAATACAATTTACGCCGGATATACTTCCATCAGATTTAACAGGAATATATTATTATAATCAAAAAACTTCAGAATTTGAATTTAGAAAAGGACCTATATTGAGTCAATTTATATTAGCAGATGAAATAAATAGGGCTACGCCAAGAACTCAGGCTGCACTTCTTGAATGTATGGAAGAGTCGCAGGTAACTGTTGAAGGAAATACAATAAAGCTTGAATCACCTTTTTTTGTTATGGCAACTCAGAATCCTGTTGAACAATTTGGAACATTTTCACTTCCGGAGGCTCAACTTGATAGATTCTTTATGAAATTATCTTTAGGATATCCTGAATTTGATGAAGAAATGAGTATGATGGATAGATTTATGCTAGAAGATCCATTAGATAATTTACAGGCTGTGGTTACTATGGAGGAAATAAAATATGTACAAGAACAATTTGTTAATGTACATATAAGTTCAGAAATAAAAAAATACATATTAAATATAATAAGTGAAACAAGAAGCAACAGTGACATAGAGGTTGGATGTAGCCCAAGAGCTACACTAGCACTTATGAAAGGTTGCCAAGCATATGCAGCTATAAGTGATAGGGATTATGTTATACCTGAAGATGTAAAGAAAATGAGCGTGCCAATATTAAGTCATAGATTAATCCTTAAAAATGGTTATGATTCTGAAAATGGTGGAGAAAAAATCATTAATAAAATTTTAAACAAACTGGAAACTCCAATTGAAGCTATAGGATAAGATATTAACTGGAGTGGAGAGTAGAGTTAAGTTGAGGAAGTGATTGTTATGGCTGGATATATAGTATTCATAGTGGTTGGAATAGCTCTTATTTATTTAGGAAAAGTAACAAGAACAAAAGGTTTTGAAAATTTAAATATAAAAAGAATAATTGAAAAAAATCTAGTTAGAGTTGGAGAAGAATTTAAAGTAGTAACAGTTATTGAAAATAACAAATGGTTTCCAATTTCCTTTTTGACATTAAAAGAGTTTGTAACCAAGAATATAAAATATACTAATTCCCATAAATCTTCCAGGAACGGCAATGATTTTGTTTATGAAAATAACTATTCAATAGGGAGCCATGAAAGGGTAAGAAGGACATATAAAGCAGTGGCTAATAAAAGAGGAACCTATATTATAAGCCATATGGAGTGTATTATAGGAGATATGTTTGGTTTTTCATATAATAATAAGGAATTTAGAGATTATAAGGAAATTTTGGTTTATCCAAAGGAAATAGATATAAATAAAATTAAGTTTGATTGTAAGGGGATTCAGGGTGACACTATTGTAAAGAGATGGATCTATGAAGATCCAATTTTTATAAAGGGTGTACGAAATTATAGCCCTGAAAGTAGAATGAAGGATATCCACTGGAAGGCAAGTTCTAAGCTTGGAAAGTTCATGGTTAAGGAATATGATCATACTTCAGATATACAGTTTAATATAATTTTAAATGTTCAATGCGGAAAAGTTCACTGGCAAAACATAAATGAGGAGTTAATAGAAAAATGTATAGAGGTTACGGCAGCTGTTGCAAAAAGTGTATTGGGAGAAGGAATCCCGGTTGGAATAGGTACAAATGCTATGTTAGTATCATTTAATGGTTATTGCAAATCTGATATTAAACCATCCTTAAATTCATTGGAAAAAATACTTCAGTTTTGTGCAAGAGTAGGGTATGATATACAAACTTCCTTGTATAATTACCTCAAGCAAAATGTACAAAGCTTTTCTACAAACAGCACATACATTCTAGTAACACCATATATTGATGAGGATAGTGAGAACTTGCTTTTTAAACTCGGAAAAGCTGGATATTCAATTAAAATCATTGATGTATCCATGAATAAGGCGTTAAAGAATATAAGAGGAATAGAAAAGATTGTCTATGAAGGGGTGATACAATGAGCTTAAGTAGGCAAATAAGAAATATATATACAATTAATTTTCTTATATTTTTATACATAATTTGGAGTGCATTGAGTGGTATTGGTTTTGAAAATAAAGCTGATTATAAATTGTACATTATAACTCTTGTAGGTATTTTTATTATGCAATATATATGCTATAAAAAGGTTAATAAAATTATAAGTGCCTTTATATCCTCAAGTATTGCTCTTTTATTAATGTATGCTTTTATAAATAATTTTAATTACTTGATTATGGATATGATATATTACATATTTATAGTATTTTTATTTGGAAAGTATGATAAGAATTCTCTAGATTACTATAAATTAAAGGACTACGCTAGAAAATCTATATATATAATAATTGCTGCGGCATTAATTATTTGTAAGTTTGATATATATGGAAAGCAAGAAATATTAAAATTTTATATAATTTATTTGGCTTCAGCAATAATTCTTCTTAGACAGTCTAGAGCATATATAAGTAATTTAGATAAAAAGGTATCTGTTAAAAATGATATTTTAATTAGTATAGTGTTAATAATATTTTGCTTTGATTGGGTTTCAAACAGAGTTTTTGAGCTAATAAGCTTAATTTTTTCATTTATAAAATTGCTTCTGTCATATGCAATTATTCCATTAGAATATATAATGATCAAATCTGTGTACTTAATTTGTTACTGGATAGGACCAAGTTTAAAAAAGATAATAGCTGAATTGTTAAAAGCTGTTACAAGGAATAATGATAATTCACCAATAAAAAGTTCGAATAACTCAAATTTAGACTATTCTAAATTTGGAGTAAATAACCGTAATATTCCGAGTTGGATGCCTCTAGTTTTAGAATTTTTAGTGGTTTTGATAATAGTTTACATCATATATAAATTTATGCAAAGATATTCAGATAGTAAGGTAAGAGAAATTTCTGATGGAGTCTTCGAAGAAAGAGAGAAAATTAAAAGTTATAAACCTAAAAAAAGAACTAAAAAGTTTTTTGATTTCCTTAGAAAAGGCAAATCTATTAATGATAAAGTGATTTACCTATTTACTAAATTTGAATATATTGCTTTTAAAAATGGAATACTTAAAAAATCAATGACAGCTAATGAACTCGTAGAGGCCGCTGAGGAACACTTTAATATAGATAATGAAATTAAAGTTTTAGCTAATATATATAATGAAGCAAAGTTTTCAGGAAGAGATGTGGACGAAGATAAATATTATAGCTCTTATAAAGTTTATTCAAGAATAAGGAAAACATTGGATAAAAGAAATAAAGATAGTTAATTCAGAAATTAGAAGTATTCAGTTATAAAATTGTATAAAACTTAAATTTAAAGGTTTAATGTAAAAAATAGAAGTTTTTATTTTACATAAAATGGTATAGAATGTATTATATACAAGATTTATTTGTAGGTATATAAAGTATGATTAATGGTAAAAATATTTAATAATATGGAAAGATTTTATTTAAATTACTGGGCGAAAGGAGAAAGCGTTAGTTATTATTATCTATTCAGCGCAAATAAGTAAAATGGAAAATATAAATTACGTAGAAAATTCAAACAAAGAGTTTATGGAATTTATGGAAACGGCAATTTCAACTGAAATAGATTGTTATATAATAGATTCAAGTTTTACAAAAGATTTTAATACAAGATTAATTCAGGTTATGGAGGAAATACGAAAAGGTAATCAGGATATAGAATTTAGTATAATTTTTAATGTTGATAGAGAAATATCATTAATTGATTCTTTAATACTTGGAAATTTTGCTGCTGATTTATATTTTGTTTACATGAGTAAATATTATAAAAGTAATGATTTGCAGACTATTTTAAATTATATGCACAGCGAAAGCGATGCTGAAAAAAGGAAATTTATAATTAATTCTATTGATGTGCTTTATGGTATATTTAATGAAATGTTCAAGGATATAAGGTGCAACAAAAGCATATTGTGCAGGTATCAAGAATATTATAATTTAGGAGAATTAAAGGAGAAAAAAATTTCACTTATGGTATTGGTAATTTTAGTATTAGAGGATATATGCAAATATTTTAGAATAAGAAATGGTTTATTAATAGAAGGTTGCAAAGAAATTTAAGACATATGTGTTAAGAAATCGACAACTTTTATTCCTATGTTTAGCAATATTGGGTGAAAACGTTTTTTAAACATTAAGAAATATAAAATATAATGTAGTAAAATAATATAAAAAAAATTTAGTGTCAAAAAAATATGAATGAAAAAAAGATTCAACTATCATGAATTGACAGAATTTTTGTAATGCTTGTGTTAATATTTTATCATAAATATAGGGAGGTTGGATACATGGAGATAGTTGAATCTATGATTAAGGAAATTCAAGTAGAGGATAGAGTGTGTAGGTATGAGTATATGCTTACTAAAGGTGAGGTATCTTTAAGCTATGCTAGTGGAATTATGAATATTCAATCTTATGGAATAGAGGTTGATAGGAGAGACTTTATTAATGGTAATCTTGTGAATGTAGATCATGATGGGGTTAAAAATATAAGTTCTGATAGGTACAAAGTACATAATCTCCTTAAGATTTTGTATGAAAATATAGTATCACCAATTAACTTTGTTGAAATTATTGGTGAGTGCATTGATGAATATGCATCAGATTACGATAGTTTTTATAATGATATTTTAAGTTGTTAGGGAGGGAGCTACTCCCTTTTTTATATTGTCAAATTTATAAAATTAAAAATCATTTTCGTGTAATTGTTTACAAAACTTTACTCTTTAGCTTCTAGTATATATAATTTAAGCATATACGTAGTTTGGTGTCAGTTCCATTGTCCTTATAATTTTGGTACATATGTTAATATAATTGACAGCATTAGTGGTAAAACAATTAAAGGGGTGAAGGTTATGATTTTAGGGATTGGAGTAGATACAATAGAAATATCTAGGATAGAGGAAGCAGTAGAATTAAATGCAAATTTTATTGACAAGCTATTTAGTAAAAATGAAATTGAATATTTAAAAACAAGAAATCTAAGAGCAGAATATGTAGCAGGGCGATTTGCTGCGAAGGAAGCCGTCTCTAAGGCTTTAGGTACAGGTTTTAGAGGGTTTAACTTAAAGGATGTAGAAATTGATAGAAATTCATTAGGTAAGCCTATTGTAACTTTAAGAGGAAAAGCTAAGCAAATAGCAGAAAAAAATGGAGAATATAAAATGCATATAAGCATCTCACATGATAGGCATAGTGCCATTGCATATGCGGTTTTGGAGGTGCTTTAGTTTGAGGTTTGCAAATGCTGAGACTATGAAAAAAATAGATGAATTTTGCATTCAAGAGCTTAAGATACCAAGTATAGTGCTTATGGAAAATGCTGCATTTAAGGTGGCTAAAAATGTAGATGATAACGTAAAAAATATATTGATTGTATGTGGCACTGGCAATAACGGGGGAGACGGCTTTGCTGCTGCTAGACAACTTTATAAAAAAGATAAAAATGTTACTGTTGCTTTGATTGGCGATGCTGAAAAAATGAGCAGTGATTGTAAAGTTAATTATGAGATAATAAACAATATGAAATTAAATATCATTAATATAAGTAGAAGAGAAGATATATCTTATTTTAAGGATATGCTTAATAAATCAGAAATTATAATAGATGCAATTTTTGGTACAGGAATTAATAGAAATATAGAAGGTATATTTAGTGAAATTATTTCTGAAATAAATAACAGCAAGAAATATATTTTATCTATTGACGTGCCTTCAGGATTAAATAGTGATAATGGATTAATAATGGGAAATGCCATAAGAGCAAATAAAACAGTTTCTTTTGAAGTATATAAAACTGGATTTTTAAAGTATGAAACTGATGCATATACTGGAGATATACTTGTAGAAAATATAGGTATTCCAGAATTTGTGCTAGACAAGTTTTGTGATGATAATTTTATTTTAGATGAAAATATAATTAAGAAGGGTATAGTAAGAAGAAATAAGTACTCTCATAAAGGAGATTATGGGAAGGTTATAATTTTTGCTGGCTCAGTAGGATATTCTGGTGCTGCATATATTTCTACAGAAGCATCCGTGAAAACAGGTTCTGGACTTGTTACATTATGCACAAATAGGGAAATTCAAAATGTATTAAGCGAAAAATTAGTAGAAGCAATGACTGTGGCTTATGATGAAGAAGAAAAGATCAATACACTTATAGAAAGCAGTAGTGTAGTTGCTGTAGGACCGGGGATGGGGAACAACGAAGTTACACTTGATATATTAAAAAAAGTAATTTGTACATCAAAATCGCCAATTGTTATTGATGCTGATGGAATAAATGTGCTTAAAGACAATATTTCTCTTTTATCAAACAAAGTAGCACCTGTTGTCATAACACCTCATCTTGGAGAAATGGCTAGACTTACGAATATGTCTATTGAAGAAATAAAGGGTAATAGAATAGAGATAGCTAAGGATTTTGCACGCCAATTTGACGTAATAGTTTTGCTCAAAGGTTACAATACAGTTATAACAGATGGTAAGTTTACAGCAGTAAATTCTACTGGTAATAGTGCAATGGCATCTGGGGGAATGGGTGACTGTTTAACAGGAATGATAGCATCTTTTATAGGACAGAATTATCATCCATTTAAGGCTGCTTGTATGGCAGCTTATATTCATGGATACTGTGGTGAAACACTTTCAAAAAAAATGTTCAGTGTTACAGCTTCAGATATAATAAAGGAAATTCCATATTCAATAAAAACATTCATAAATTAATTTCTAAAGGAATATGAATTTAGTAATAGAAATTTTAAACAAGGAGTATTGGTGAAAGAGAAAGCAAAACTGTTTAAAATATTTTTATGTGGATGCATTATAATTATTATTGCTGCAATAGCGGGTACATATTACCTTTTAAGGGCAATAAATTCTAGAGACAAAAATGTTGTAGATCATTTAAAGGAACTTAAAAGCTACAGCTGTGATATGAAGTTCATAGTGAAAAATGATAAACAAAATTTGGAATACAACTGCCGTCAGTACTATTTATATGGCAAAGGATATAGGTTAGAAATAAACAAAGAGAGAAATTTGATTTATAAGGAAAATGCGGTATATGTTTTTGATAAAGAGAATAATAAAGCCTATGCTAAAGCTGATAAACAAGATGATATATATAAATTTAGTTTTATAGGTGAATATATTGGAATGCTTTATACTAATCAAAATATAAACTATTCAATAAGAAAAATTAATGGAGTTGAATATGCTCTTATAAAAATTGAGATACCAAACCAAAACAGGAATACAAAATATGCTGTTATGTATGTAAATGGAAAAAATAATGTACCATATAAGGTGATTATATGCGATGAGGACAATAAAGAAAAAATGGAAATTGAATATAGTAATTTTATACCTAATGATAATTTAGATGATAAATTATTTGAGGTTCCTAAGCTGTGATATTTTGAGGATAATAAGTACCAATATAATGAAATATACAATTATGGGTGGTTCTTGTGATGAATATAGTTTTAATGTATCATTAAAATTGTGTACAAAAATAGCAGCTTTTAGGACGGTGAAATTAAATGTTTAGACATATAAGACCAGTATGGGCAGAAATAAATTTAGATAATATCGCATATAATATGCAGAAGATAAGACAATGTTCAAAAAGTAGAGATATAATAGGTATAGTAAAAGCTGATGCTTATGGGCATGGAGCAGTTGATGTTGCACCAGTTATTCTTAAAAATGGTGCAAATAGATTGGCAGTTGCTGTTTTAAGTGAAGCTGTTGAGCTTAGAAAGTCTGGGATAGATTGTCCTATAATGATATTAGGATATACCCCCCTTAGCATAGGAGAAAACTTATTTAAGTATAATATAGAACAAACTGTATTTTCAGTTGACTATGCTAAGGAATTGTCTCAAATGGCTCAAGAAAGAAATGTTGATGTAAAGATTCACATAGCACTTGATACTGGTATGGGAAGAATTGGATTTATGCCAGATGAAAAAAGTGTTGACGATGTGTATAAAATAAGTAAATTTCCTAAAATAAAAATTGAGGGATTATTTTCACATTTTTCTACAGCAGATGAAGAAAATAAAGATTATACCTATCTTCAATTTGAAAGATTTAATTGGTTTTATGATAAGCTTGTTAAAAAAGGAGTAAGTATAAATATAAGGCATATTGCAAATAGTGCTGCTACAATGGAACTTCCAGAGACACACTTTGAAGCTGTAAGACCAGGCATAATACTTTATGGATATTATCCTTCAGAATATGTTGACAAGAGTAGACTTAGCCTAAAACCAGCAATGGAGTTGAAAACTAATATAGTGCATATAAAAGAAATGAAAAACGGAGAGTTTATAAGCTATGGAAGAAAATTTGAATGTAAAAGGAAAAGTCTAATTGCAACACTTCCTGTAGGTTATGCTGATGGATTTACAAGAATGCTCTCCAATAAGGCAAGGGTTATTATTAATGGAAAATTTGCTAATATTGTAGGTAGAATATGCATGGATCAATGTATGGTTGATGTAACTGATATTCCGGATGTAAAGGTTGGAGATGAGGTTGTGCTTATGGGGGAAGCTCATGGAAAATCTATTACAGCAGATGACATAGCAGAAGCGCTTGGAACTATAAATTATGAGGTTATCTGCATGATAAGCAAAAGAGTTCCAAGAGTGTATATAAGTAATGAAAAAGTTGTGAAAATAAGGAACTATATATAGATGGCACATATTGGAAGCACAAAAGTTTAACAAATCCTTTGACATATTGACATTTATTGAATTATAATAAGTTAAATACATATATTTGTGATGTTTTTTAGGAGGTATTAATTTTTGTATGTCAAATTCGAAGAGATTAGTGATAAACATCTCAGAAAAGCTTTGTAGTGAGTTTGATAAAGCTCTTAAAGAAGATAGAAAAAAAAGAAGTGAATTTATTAGAGAAGCAATAATATTATATATAGAGAGGAAAAAAAAGCTTGATCAGGCTGAAGACATTAAAAGAGGTTATATTGAGATGGGCAAAATAAATGCTGAAATCTCTGAGCTTGGTATATCCTCTTATTTAGAAGAATTAGATCAATATGAAGTGATACTATCGGAGAGTGATTTTCCTGATGACGATAATGATAGTGAAAAGAGGAGATATATTTTATGCTGATCTAAGTCCTGTGGTTGGATCAGAACAAGGTGGTATACGTCCAGTTATTATAATTCAAAACGATGTAGGTAACAAGTATAGTCCAACTGTAATAGTTGCAGCTATTACTTCTCAGATAAATAAGGCAAAGCTCCCAACACATGTTGAGATATCGTCAGAGGAGTATGGACTTAACAAAGATTCAGTAGTTTTACTTGAACAGATAAGAACTTTGGATAAAAGACGACTTAAGGAAAAAATAGGTCATATGACAGATATTGATATGGAAAAAGTAGATACTGCCCTTCAAGTTAGTGTGGGCTTATCGAAAAGTGAATAAATTAAGCTTGTTTCTAGTATAAATTTGTATAGTTTGAGCACTATTCTTTATAAGGGTAGTGCTTTTACTTAGTCAGAGTATTACTTGTAAAATTATGAAATTGATCATTTTAATTTTTCATGTTGTCTATCTATACATATATTATGAGGTGATTTAATGAAGAAATTTAAAGAGTTTGCATTTATAACATTAGGAGATATATTAGTAGCTATGTCCATAAAGTTTTTTCTTGAGCCTAACAGAATAGCCGCAGGAGGAACTTCGGGTATAGCTATAATAATACATAGCTTTTTTAGCTTTATGCCAGTTGGTGTATTAATGATAGCTATGGATGCAATATTATTTACTATTGCTATGATAGTTATTGGGAGTAAATTTGGATTTAAAACTTTGTATGCGAGTTTTTGCCTAAGTGGTTCTTTAATATTGATGGATAAATTTATTCCATATGGAGCAATAACAAAAAATTTACTTCTTGCAGCTGTTTTTGGTACATTTCTTTCAGCTATTGGGATGGGAATTATATTCAATCAAAATGCGTCCACTGGAGGAACTGACATTGTAGCCAAAATAATAAATAAGTTTTTGCATATAGACATAGGAAAATCACTTCTTCTAGTAGATTTTATAGTTACTCTGTTTGCAGGTATGACATTGGGAGCAGACATAGGAATGTATTCACTTCTTTCTGTAATAATAAATGGATTTATGATTGATTTTGTAATAGAAGGTCTTAACGTATGCAAGCAAGTAATGGTAATAAGCTCTAAAAGTAAAGAGATATCAAGATTCGTAATGGAGGAACTGGATAGAGGCTGCACCGTGCTTCAAGGAAAAGGCGGATATACACTTAATGATACATATATACTATACTGCGTACTTAATCGAAGTGAATTTATAAAACTAAAACAGTTTATAAGGGAAAATGATGCTTCAGCCTTCATAACCGTCAGTGATGCCCGTGAAGTCCTAGGAAACGGATTTAAAGATATACACATCTAGAGTTTGCGCGGGAGCGCATATGACTTCAAAAAATAAAATAAAAGACGATGTAAAGCGAAGCAAGATACAGTCACTATGTATAATCTAGAGTTTGCGCGGGAGCGCATATGACTTCAAAAAATAAAATAAAAGACGATGTAAAGCGAAGCAAGATACAGTC